>JAFVAS010000160.1 GCA_017480395.1 Oscillospiraceae bacterium
CTGTTTGCCACCGGCAAGGTGCTGCGCCGCTTCCAGGTGCCCTTTACCTACCTGACCAACTGCCGCCTGAGCGACCCGGTCTTCGCCCGGGGCGTCAGGGATTTCCTGGCCGTGTGCAACGTGGTCAAGGTGTTCCGGAGCACCCGCATCCTCCAGATCGGCCCCCGGCCCTTCGACTTCTGGAGCACCATGTGCAACGAGGGTGAGCTGCTGGAGAAATTTAATATCCAGCTCTCTCCCATCCCCCTGCCGGAGCTGACCGCCGAGGTGAAGAAGGCCATTGCCGAGGGCACCGAGGTGCAGGAGACCATCGCCTACTGTCGGGAGCATATGGATATCTGCGTCAACGACGCCCAGCTGACCAACGTGGCCGGGCTGGCGGTGGCCATGGAGCGGCTGATCGCCAAATACCACTGCAACGCCGGGGCCATCCAGTGCTGGAACGCGCTGCAGGATGAGCTGGGCATCATGCCCTGCGCCGCCAACGCCCTGCTGAACGACAAGGGCATTCCCATCGTCTGCGAGACCGATATCCACGGTGCCATCACCGCCCTGATGGTGGAGGCCGCCGCCAACGACGACACCCGGGGCTTCTTCGCCGACTGGACCATCCGCCACCCGGACATTGAGAACGGCGAGCTGCTGCAGCACTGCGGCCCCTGGCCCCTGAGCGTGGCGGGCTGCCGGCCCTGCATCACCTACCCGCTGGCCTTTGACTATCCCGGCGCCATCACTGCCGAGGCCAGGCACGGCGACGTGACCCTGGCCCGGTTTGACGGGGATAACGGGGAGTACTCCCTGCTGCTGGGCAACGCGAAGGGCGTGGACGGCCCGAAGGGCATGGGCACCTACCTCTGGGTCGAGGTGGACAACATCAAGCGCCTGGAGGCCAAGATCGTGGAGGGCCCCTACATCCACCACTGCGTCGGCATTCACAAGGATGTCGTTCCCGTCCTCTACGAGGCCTGCAAGTATCTGGGCATCCAGCCCGACCTGTACGATCCCATCGAGGAGGACGTCAAGGCATATCTGAGAGGAGAATGACAGCATGGAGCTGAGAGAACTGCAGATCAAGGCCTGCGATATCCGCACCGACGTGGTGACGCTGATCCACAACGCGGGCTGCGGCCACATCGGCGGCGACATGAGCGAGGTGGAGGCGCTGGTGGCGCTGTACTACAAGCACATGAACTGCACCCCGGAGAATCAGAACGACCCCAACCGGGACCGCTTTGTCCTCTCCAAGGGCCATTCGGTGGAGACCCTGTACTGCATCCTGGCGGACAAGGGCTATTTTGACCGGGAGGAGCTGATGACCACCTACAGCGCCTACCGCTCCCGGTTCATCGGGCACCCCAACAACAAGATCCCCGGCATCGAGATGAACTCCGGCTCCCTGGGTCACGGCCTGTCCGTGGCGGTGGGCATGGCCAAGGCGGGCCGGATGAGCGGGGCGGATTACCGCGTTTACACCGTGATCGGGGACGGCGAGCTGGCCGAGGGCAGCATCTGGGAGGGCGCCATGGCCGGCGGCCACTTCAGGCTGGACAATCTGACCGCCTTTGTGGACCGCAACCGGCTCCAGATCTCCGGCACCACCGAAGAGGTGATGACCCAGGACGACCAGGAGACCCGCTGGGCGGCCTTTGGCTGGAACGTGATCAGCATCCCCGGCAACGACATGGCCGCGGTGGACGCCGCCATCACCCTGGCCAAGGAGACCCGGGGCAAGCCCACGGTCATCATTCTGAACACCACCAAGGGCTGCGGCGTCTCCTTCATGGAGAACAGCGCCCCCTGGCACCATAAGGTCATGAACGACGCGCAGTATGAGCAGGCGCTGGCTGAGCTGGCAGAAAGGAAGGCGAGCCTCTGATGGGAAAAGCAAATAAGCAGGTCGTCTGCGACGTTCTGATGGAGCTGGCAAAGACCGACCGGGACATCACCGTCCTCTGCTCCGACTCCCGGGGCTCCGGCTCCATGACCGATTTCGCCAACACCTATCCCGACCAGTTTGTGGAGGTGGGCATCGCGGAGCAGTCCCTGGTCTCCATCGCCGCGGGCATGGCCAACGCGGGCAAAAAGCCGGTGGCCTGTTCGCCGGCCTCCTTCCTCTCCACCCGTTCCATGGAGCAGATCAAGGTGGACTGCGCCTACTCCCACACCAATGTGATGCTGCTGGGCATCTCGGGCGGCGTCAGCTATGGGGCGCTGGGCATGACCCATCACTCCAGCACCGACATCGCCGACATCGCCTCCATCCCCGGCATGCGGGTCTACTTCCCCTCCGACCGGCTGCAGACCGAGGCGCTGACCCGGGCCATCATGGCGGACAGAGACCCCGCCTATGTCCGGGTGGGCCGCAACGCGGTGGAGGACGTCTATGAGGAGGGCAATGTCCCCTTCGAGATGGACAAGGCCACCGTGATCCGGGAGGGCAAGGATCTCGCCATCATCGCCACCGGGGAGATGGTGCTGGCCGCCAAGCAGGCGGGCGAGCAGCTCGCGCAGCAGGGGATCGAGGCCACCGTGATCGACATGTACTGCATCAAGCCGCTGGACCGGGAGGCGGTGCTTCGCGCCGCCAAGACGGGGCTGGTCATCACCGTGGAGGAGCACGTCGCCATCGGCGGCATGGGCTCCATGGTGGCCCAGGTCATCGCCGCCAACGAGCCCTGCAGGGTCATCAACCTGACGCTGCCCGACGCGCCGGTGATCACCGGCACCTCCAGGGAAGTGTTCCAATACTACGGGCTGGACGCCGACGGCATCGTCCGGACAGCCAGGGAATGGTTGAAATGAGCAAATATGTTTTGGCCGTGGATCAGTCCACCCAGGGCACGAAGGGGCTGCTCTTTGACGCGTCCGGCGTGCTGCTGGGCCGGGCGGACCGGGCCCATCAGCAGATCATCAACGACCAGGGGTGGGTCAGCCACTCGCCCCTGGAGATCCAGCGCAACACCCTGGCCGTGTGCCGGGACGTGGTGGAGAAGACCGGCATCGACCGGAATGACATCGTCGCCTTCGGCATCTCCAATCAGCGGGAGACCACCGTCGCCTGGAACCGGGAGACCGGGGAGAGCATCTGCTCCGCCATCGTGTGGCAGTGCGCCCGGGCCACGGAGATCTGCGAGCGGCACGGGGACATTGCGGAGCTTGTGCGGCGGAAGACGGGGCTGAACCTGTCCCCCTATTTCCCCTGCTCCAAGATGGCGTGGATCCTGGAGAATGTGCCCGAGGCCCGGGAGCTGGCCGACGCGGGCAAGCTGGCCTTTGGCACCATTGACAGCTGGCTGATCTCCTTCCTGTCCGCCGATCACGCCCACAGGACCGACTACTCCAACGCCAGCCGCACCCAGCTGTTCAACATCAACACGCTGGCCTGGGACGCCGACATCTGCGCCGCCTTTGGCATTCCCATGGAGACCCTGCCCGAGGTGTGCATGTCCGATTCCTGCTTCGGCATGACCGATCTGGGCGGATATCTGGAGCACCCGATCCCGATCCACGGGGTGCTGGGGGACAGCCACGGCGCCCTGTTCGGGCAGGACTGCCGCAGGCCGGGCCAGGTGAAGGCCACCTATGGCACCGGCTCCTCCGTGATGATGAACATCGGCGAAAAGCCCCGGTTCAGCGAGAACGGCCTGGTCACCAGCCTGGCCTGGGGGATGGGGGGCAAGGTGGAGTACGTCTTTGAGGGCAACCTGAACTACACCGGCGCGGTGATCTCCTGGCTGAAGAAGGACGTCGGGCTGATCGAGACCGACGCGGAGGCCACGGAGCTGGCCGTTCGGGCCAATCCCCACGACCGCACCTATTTTATCCCGGCCTTTTCCGGGCTGGGCGCGCCCTATTGGGACAGCCGGGCCACCGGGATGCTGACGGGGATCACCCGCACGACGGGACGGGCGGAGATCGCCAAGGCCTGCCTGGACTGCATCGCCTACCAGATCACGGATCTGACCGAGTTGATGGGCCGGGACGCGGGGGTGAAGCTGGACGCCCTCCGGGTGGACGGCGGGCCGACGGCCAGCGAATATCTGATGCAATTCCAGAGCGACATGGCGCAGGTCACGGTGCAGGTGCCCGACCTGCAGGAGCTCTCGGGCATGGGGGCGGCCTACGCCGCCGGGATCGCCGTGGGCCTCTACGACCCCGAGCGGATCTACGACCACATCCAGCGCCGGGCCTATGCGCCCGCCATGGAGCCCGCCCGCCGGGAGGAGCTGTACCGGTGCTGGAAGAGCGCGGTGAGCCGGGTCCGAACCCGGGACTGAGACGCCCATTCATATACGATCACGATTCATTTAAACAGAAAGGGAGGCGGAACCGTTATGCCCAAAGCTCCGATGCAAAAGGACGGCTATCAGCTCTATTACAACCAGGGTGGCCCTGCCATCGGAACCGCAGGTGTGCCGGTCATCGAGCGGGACGGCCTGTATTTCAGGGATCTCGCCCGCACTGGGGAGCTCCTGCCCTATGAGGACTGGCGGCTCCCCGCAGCAGACCGGGCAGAGGATCTTGCCGCCCGGCTGACCATACGTCAGATCGCGGGCCTGATGATGTACTCCCCGCATCAGATGGTCCCGTTCCATGCCAACGGGCCGTTCGCGGCGACCTACGCGGGAGCCTCCTATGAGGAGAGCGGGGCAGAGCCCTGGGCCCTGACGGATCAGCAGCGGGAGTTCCTGGATCGGGACGGCATCCGCCATGTTCTGGTCATGACGCAGGATTCCACCGAAGCCGCCGTGCGCTGGAACAATGCAGTCCAGAGCTATGTTGAGGCGCTCCCCTTTGGAATCCCGGTGAATTTCTCCTCCGACCCGCGGCATGGTGCCTCGGCCGCCGCCAGCGAGTACAAGACGCAGGCGGGGGCGCTCTCCAAATGGCCGGAGAGCCTTGGCATGGCCGCCACCTTTGATCCCAACCTGTGCCGCCGTTACGGGGAGATTGTCGCGAAGGAATATCGCGCGCTGGGCATCTGCACCGCCCTGGGCCCACAGATCGACGTCGGCACCGACCCCCGGTGGCTCCGCCTTGAGGACACCTTCGGCGCTTCGCCGGACCTGGTGACAGCGATGGGGAAGAGCTACTGCGACGGACTGCAGACCACCGAGGGCAGCCGGGACGGCTGGGGTGCGGACAGCGTGTGCGCCATGGTCAAGCACTGGCCGGGCGGCGGCCCCTGCGAGGCGGGCAGGGACGCCCACTACCCCTTTGGCAAGTACTCTGTCTACCCCGGAAACGCCCTGGACCGGCATCTGAAGCCCTTCCTGGACGGCGCATTCCGGCTGGACGGCCCCACCGGGCAGGCCGCGGCGGTCATGCCCTACTACTCGGTGCCCTGGAACGTCGATCCGGAAAACGTCGGCAACTCCTACAGCCGCAGGATCATCCGGGATATGCTGCGGGATCAGTACGGCTACGACGGCGTGGTCTGCACAGACTGGGGAATCACCGGCGACCCCGAGCCGGATATTGACTCCTTCGGCGCCCGCTGCTACGGCGTGGAGGCCCTGACCGAAGCGGAACGGCATCTGCGCATCATCGAGAACGGCGTGGATCAGTTCGGGGGCAACAGCCGGATCGAGCCCATTCTGGAGGCCTATCGGCTGGGCTGCGAAACATACGGCGAGACGGCAATGCGCGCGCGCATGGAGCGCTCCGCTGTCCGACTGCTTCTGAATCTGTTCCGCTGCGGCCTGTTTGAGAATCCGTATCTGGATCTGCAGGAGAGCCTGGACACCGTCGGAGCGCCGGAATATACCGCCCTCGGTTTCGAGGCCCAGCTCCGCTCCGTGGTGCTGCTCAAGAACAGCGGCGTTCTTCCGCTCCCCACAGGGAAGGCATATATCCCCGGCCGCAGGATCGGGCCGCGGAAGAACTTCTTCCGCTTCATGGATGCGGAACGGGCGCTCCCCGGTGCCGCACACTCGATCACGGAGCGGTTCTATGGCATCGCGGAGACGCCGGAGGAGGCGGATTTCGCCCTGCTGATGATTGAGAGCCCGCTCTCCGATGGCTATGATGCGCAGGATGCCGCCAACGGCGGAAACGGCTATCGCCCGATCTCGCTGCAATACCGCCCCTACCGGGCGGATGAGGCCCGCGCCCACAGCATCGCCGGCGGCGACTTCCGGGAGTCCTTCACCGACCGCGGCTACCGGGGCAAGACGGGCTGCGCGGCCAATGAGTCCGACCTGGATCTGGTCATCGAGACCAAGCGGCGAATGGGCAGCAAGCCCGTTGTCGTCTGTCTGCGCATCCACAATCCCGTGGTAATGGCGGAGCTGGAGCCCTACGCCGATGTGCTGATCGCCGACTTCGGGGTTCAGCAGGAGGCGCTTTTGGAGGTGATCTCCGGCCGGGCAAAGCCGGGCGGCAGGCTCCCAGTGCAGCTGCCGAAGGACATGGCGGCAGTCGAGGGCCACTGCGAGGACCTGCCGCTGGACATCGAACCCTACACCGACACGGCGGGCAACCGATATGATTTCGGGTTCGGCCTGACAGAGCTCTGACGGGCGCGGCAATCGAGGTTATCTCATGAACAATTTGATCCGCAGAGTGCGGGAATATAACTGGAAGAACTGGTGGGACTACAACTGGAAGTGGGTCATTCTCGGCTGGGTCGTCATTTTCGGCCTGATCTGGCTGCTCCGATCCACCCTCTTCCGCTCCGACCCGAAGCCGGACTATGTTGTCGGCTATGCCTCCGCCCTCGTCCTCAGCGACGAGGTGGTGGAGCAGCTCCAGAACGGGCTCGCCGCCTACGGCCGGGACCTGGACGGAGACGGAAGGGTGCTTGTGGAGGTCCGCCCCTATATCCTCGACTTCAACGAGGAGACCTACGACGCCAATTACCAGCAGACGAGCAGCTATTTGATGATGATTATGGCGGAGGCGTCCTATACCGAATACTCCTTCTGGATCGTCGAGAAGCCCGAGATCTTCCAGACCAAGACCGATCTGCTCATCCCGCGCGCAGACGGGAGCCTGGGCATCCCATGGCCCGACTGCGCGGTCATGCGGGGACTGGATCTTTTCTGTGACAGCGGGATGGGCACCGACCTGGACTGGCAGCTGCTGCTCAGTGATGACACGCTGTGCATCTGCTACGATCGCCCGGAGGATGCGCTGCAGCGGGCTGTTTTCGGTTGAGCGGCTGCGCCGGAAGGACAGAACAATCTTTAGATTTATATAATATATCATGAAAGAAAGAGAGGAATCCAACCATGTATGTGAAAGGCGTAAACCTCGGCAACTGGCTCGTGCTGGAAAAATGGATGAATCCATTCCTCTTTGCCGGCACCACGGCGGAGGACGAGTACTGGCTGGCCAGAGACCTTGATCCCGCGGTCTATGAAGCCCGGATCCGCATCCATCGCTCCGAGTACATCACGGAGCGCGACTTTGTGACCATCCGCTCCTGGGGGCTCGACACCGTTCGGATCCCCGTCCCCTTCGGCATCTTCGGCGACCGGCCTCCGTACATCGGCTGCATCGAGGAGCTGGACCGCGCCTTCAACTGGGCGGAGAAATACGGCCTGAAGATCCTGATCGATCTCCACACCGTGCCGTACAGCGCCAGCGGCTCCGACAACAGCGGCCTGTGCGGCGTGTGCGCCTGGGCCAGCAAGCCGGAGGAGGTGGAATTCACCCTGACGGTACTGGAGCGGCTTGCCCAGCGCTACGGCCAGAGGGACGGCCTGTTCGGCATCGAGCTGGTCAATGAGCCGGTGGTGCAGGAGATGTCCAACATATTCGACATCGCCAACCGCTATCCGCCCCGGGACCCGGAGATGGCGAAGATGAACGCCTATCCCACCCTGGACTGGCTGAAGCAGTTCTATCTGACCGGCTATGAACGCCTCACCCCGCATCTGGCCGAGGGGAAGTATGTGGTCATCCACGACGCCTTTATGCTCACTGCGTGGAAGGATTTCATGCAGGAGGAGAAATACCGCAGGAACGTCATCCTGGACACCCATCAGTACCTGATGATGGCTGAGATGTTCGGCTGCAGCCAGGATCCCGATTCCTATGTGAAGTTCATTCAGGACAACTTCGCCGCCCAGGTCGCGGAAATGCAGCAGTATTTCAACGTCATCTGCGGCGAATGGTGCCTGTTCAACTCCTATTGCTGCGGCGTGGACACCAAGGGCGGCCAGTCCGTCCTCAACGGTGTGGCCGGAGCCGAGACGGAGACCGTCAGCCCCGAGGAGAAGAGGCGGGTATACCGCATGGTGGCAAAGGCGCAGCTGGACGCCTGGAAGAACGGCTGCGGCTATTTCTACTGGAGCTACAAGCTGCTGACCGACACCGTGAACACCCCCGGCTGGCTCGGATGGGACTGCTGGGACCTCGGCCGCTGCGTCGATTTCGGCTGGTTCCCGAGAGAGAACGCCGAGGCCTGATCCAAACAGAAAAAGCGTGGGCAGCATCCGATGTGGATGCTGCCCACGCTGTCGTATCGGGAGGGGCGCTTATTTCTTTTTTCTCTCCTTTTTCGCCTGCGCCGCCTCTTCCGGGTGCTCCAGCTCCTGAAAGACTACCCGGAAGATCCGGTAGTTTACGGAGGTCAGCGCCGAGCCCCCGAACAGGGCCCAAACGATGATACAGGCGGGGAAGGAGATATAGGTCGCCAACACGCACAGCACCGTGAGAATCAGCAGCGTCAGGGTGTAAAACGGCCTGCCGATGGCCAGGGAGATGGAGTTCCTCAGCGTGGTCTTCAGATTGTCATCGTAACGGACCAGCATCGGGAAGGCATAGATCGCGGTGCAGACCAGCACGACCAGCGCCAGCGCCGCCGGAATCCAAAGGGCGGAGAACGGTGTGCCGCGGAAGCCGTTGATCGAGATGTCGATATCGCCGTACAGCACCAGGGAGAGCAGCAGAAAGATCAGCCAGGCGCCGGTGCCCCGCTTGAAGTTTTCCTTGAACGCGCCGAAGAAGTCCCCCAGCACGGTGTTGTCCGTATCGTTCCAGCATCGGATCACGGCGGAATAGAGGGCGCAGGTGGACGCGCCCATGGTGACGATCGGGAGCGAACAGAGGAACCACAGCAGATTCAGCAGGATCAGGTTCGCTGCCAGGTTCATTATGGTGAACGCTTTGGTGAAAAAACGATTCATAGGTATCCCCCTGTCAGAGTATCATTTATCATGTTCCCGGGACGGGTGCGGGACGCTGCCGACGGCAACGACATCCCGCGCAGCATCGCAGCGCGATAACATGAGCGATATAACAATTTACAGATATTATATCATCCCTGCGCCGGGAAATCAATTCCGCATCGCACTGTTTCGGAGACGGATAGAATCATTTTGCACGATCACACCCTCCAAATCGCAATGAAAAGTGGACAGAATAGACAAAATATCGTTGACATTGCGCAGACATTGTGCTACTCTTATTACATTGAATGTAAGAATATGCTAATGGTAATATACAGTCAGGAGGCGTCCCGGAAATGAACAGGCTGACCCTGGAACCTGAACGGCGCGGCGCTTCGATCGCGCCGGAGCTTCACAGCCAGTTCATCGAAGAGCTCGGCAGATGCATCCGCGGCGGGGTCTGGGTCGGCGAGGATTCGGAGATTGCAAACATCCACGGCATCCGGGCGGATGTTGTGAACGCGCTGAAGGCGCTGGCTCCGCCGCTGATCCGCTGGCCGGGCGGCTGCTACGCCGACACCTACCACTGGCGGGACGGCATCGGCCCCAGGGATCAGCGCCCCGTCACCTTCAATGAGAATTTCGGAACCTACGAGCGGGACGACCATCAGTTCGGCACCCATGAGTTCATGGAGCTCTGCCGCCTGGTCGGCGCCAGGCCCTGGATCAACGTCAACCTGGTCAGCGGCACCGTCCAGGAGATGAAGGACTGGATGGAGTACTGCAATCGGGCGGACGACACCGATCTGGCCCGGGAGCGGGCCGCAAACGGCTCGCCGGAGCCGTTCCATGTGGAGTACTGGGGAATCGGGAACGAGCCGTGGTGCGGCGGCGGATACTATACCGCCCGGGGCTATACGGATACATACCGAAAATATGCGATGGCCGCGCCGAATTTTCATCACGCGCTGTCAGACCCCGACGCACCCCCGATGCGCATGATCATCGCCGGGGCGGATGGCAATAAGCCCAAGGAGCGGGTCGCCTGGACAACGGATGTGTTTCGGCACCTCGGCGAATACCGCCAGCCGCCGGTCTACGGCATGGATCTCCACTTTTATAACTGGAATCTGGCCCGGCAGGATGAGACCGAGACCGATTTCACGAAAGAGGATTGGGATCGCGTCATTGACAGCTGCTTCGAGCTGGAGGAGGTCATCCACGAGCAGTACCAATTGATTCGCAGCGGCGTCGAAGCGATGCCCGCGACGCAGTTCGGCCCGCCGGTGGACTGCAAGCTGATGGTGGGCGAATGGGGCAATTGGCACGGCTGCGCCTTCGCCGCCCCCACGGCCCTGTTCCAGCAGGTCAGCATGCGGGACGCGGTGACCTCCGCGCTGACGCTGGACATCTTCCACCGCTGCAGCGACGAGGTCTCGGCGGCCTGCGTGGCGCAGACCGTAAACGTATTGAACGCGCTGTTCCTGACGGACGGCCCGCGTTTCCTGAAGACCCCAAACTACGATGTGTTCGAGATGTATCTGCCCCACAGGGGCGGTACCGTGATCGGCTGCACCCCCTCCGAGGGCTGCCCGGCCTCGCTCCACACCTTTGCCTCCGAAAAGGACGGCGTCATCACCGTAAACCTGGTCAATGCCAGCTACGACGAAAGCGAAAGCCTCTCCATCTCCGTTCCGGAGGGCTGGCGCTGTATCGGCGCTCGGGTGTTGTGCTCCACGCATCCGCAGGACTGCAACACCTGGGAGGAGCCCGACCTGATCCGCGCCAGAGATGCGGATGGGGTCGCCCCGGTTCCCGGCGGATGCACGGCGCTGCTTCCCGCGGCGTCTGTCACAGTCGTTCAATTTGCCCGTGCCTGACCCGCTCTGACCGGCCCGGGCCCAAATCAAAACAGGAAGGAAGAATGCCCAAAAAGGAATGATTCAAGTTTAGGGAAAAGGAGAAGAAAGCTATATGAGCAACAACGGCAAAGAAATCAAGTCAGGAGGGAAAACCGAGGCCCTGAAACGCTACTGGCCGCTCTATCTGATGTTCCTTCCCGGCGCAATCTATCTGTTCATCAACAACTATATCCCCATGGGCGGCCTGATCGTCGCGTTCAAGAGCTACAGCGCGAAGAAGGGCATTTGGGGAAGCGCCTGGTGTGGCCTGGACAACTTCAAGTTCCTGTTCTCCACCCCTGACGCATGGGTCATCACCCGCAACACACTGCTTTATAACCTTGCGTTCATCCTCACCACCACCGTGGTCGGCATCATCTTCGCCATTTTCATCTGCGACTGCATCAGCAAGCGCGCACAGAAGATCTACCAGAGCGCCATCCTGTTCCCCTATCTGATGTCCTCCGTGGTTCTGGGCTACATCGTGTACGCGTTCCTGAGCAATTCGACCGGTATCGTCAACAATACGCTCCTGTCCGAGCCGATCAACTGGTATGCCACCCCCAACGCCTGGCCGTTCATCCTGGTCTTTGTCAACCTGTGGAAGGGCGTGGGCTACGGGTGCCTGATCTACATCTCCACCATCAACGGCATCGACACCGCGCTCTATGAGGCGGCCACCCTTGACGGCGCCACCAAGTGGCAGCAGATCAAGAACGTCACCCTGCCGGAGCTGAAGCCCACCGTCATCACGCTGACGCTGATGAGCATCGGCCGCGTCTTCTACTCCGACTTCGGACTGTTCTATCAGGTGACCCGCAACTCCGGCATGATCTACTCCACCACCAACGTCATCGACACCTATGTGTACCGTGGCCTGATGGAGCAGAACAACGTGGGCATGTCTGCGGCTGCCGGTTTCTATCAGTCCATCTGCGGATTCATCCTCGTTCTGCTGGCCAACCAGATCGTCAGGAAGATCAGCAGCGAGAACGCGCTGTTATGAGGAAGGAGGAATATTCGATGAAAAAAGTGGATGCTTATCAGATCGTCACCAACATCATCATGATCCTCTGGACGATCATCATCATTGCTCCCTTCCTGCTGCTGTTCATGTCCTCCATCACGGAAGAGAACGTCCTGGTTGCCAACGGCTATTCGTTCTTCCCGGCGAAGTTCTCCATCGCGTCCTATGCCTATATCATCCGCTCCGGCGCGACCATCCTGAAGTCCTACGCGGTCAGCATTGGCGTCACCGCCGTCGGCACCCTCGTCAGCGTCATCCTTTCCGCCATGATGGCCTATCCGCTGTCCCTGCGGAATCTGCCCGGACGCCGCGTGCTGATGTTCCTCGTGTTCTTCACCATGCTGTTCTCCGGCGGTATCGTCCCCTCCTACATCATGTGGTCCAACACGTTCCACATCAAGGATACGATCTTCGCGCAGCTGCTGCCCAACCTGCTGTTGAGCGCCTGGAACGTCATGATGATCCGGACCTACTTCTCCACCAGCATTCCCGACGCCCTGTATGAGGCGGCAGAGATCGACGGCGCAAGCCAGATCCGGATCTTCCGCATCATCGCGCTGCCCCTGGGCAAGCCCATCCTGGTCACCATCGGCACCTTCGCCGGTCTGGGCTACTGGAACGACTGGACCAACGGTCTGTACTACATCTCCAAAAACAAGGATCTGTACAACGTGCAGAACCTGCTGAACCAGATGGTCCAGAACATTCAGTATCTGGCCACCAGCACCAGCTCCAATGCGAATGCCGCTGCGGCGTCCCTGCCCGCCACCGGCATCCAGATGGCGATCGCCTTTGTCGCCATCCTGCCCATCATGCTGATCTTCCCCTTCTTCCAGAAGTATTACGCAAAGGGCATCGCCGTTGGCGCGGTCAAGGGCTGATTCCGGAATTGATCCGGGTGCGGTCGGCTGGCCGCCCGGGTTTGTTCCCGGTCTCCTGGGAGACCGGAGGAAAAAGAATTGAAAATGAAAAGGAGAACACACATGAAAGCTTTCAAAAAAGTGATCGCTGTGGTGCTCGCGCTGATGATGGTGCTCGCCCTGGTGGCCTGCGGAAGCAGCTCCTCCGGCGACACGGCCGACACCGCCCCCGCTGCCACCGGCTCAAGCGACGCCGCCCCTGCATCCGACGGCACCACCAAGACCGCCGTTGGCGAGTACTCTGAGTCCAACCCCTACAAATTGACCTTCACCTATGTTGAGTTCTATGAGCAGGATGCGGCCGAGCGCCAGGCTGTTGTCGATGCGCTGAACGAGTACATGATCCCCAACTACAACATTGAGGTCGAATTCTATCCCCTCTCCTACACGGAGTTCATGACCAACTTCGGCACCAGCATCATGGCCTATGACGAGTATGACGTCATCCCCGTCTTCTACTCCACCGTCTCCAGCTGGATCAACGCTGAAGCCATGGTCGACCTGGCTCCCTACATGGATACCGCCGACGGCCAGAAGATCGTTGCCGCCCTGGGCCAGGAGACCGCCACCGTTTCCTCCATCAACGGCTTCCAGTATGGCTTGCCCGCTATGAAGGAGTCCGTCGAGCTGGGCGGCCTGTGGATGCGCGCTGACATCTGCGACGAGCTGGGCCTGACCGAAAAGTATGACCTGGATAAGAGCGACGGCACCTACACCGGCACCATCTACAACTGGTCCGTTGCCGGCGATATCTTCGCCCAGGTCAAGGCCGCCCATCCCGAGATGACCCCCCTCTACATGTACAACTCCGATCAGTCCCCCCGCTTCTATTTCGTCGATCCTCTGGTTGACCGCTTCGGCGTCCTCGACTGGCAGGCCGATCACGACTCCACCACCGTCGTGAACGAGTTCGAGACCGAGTCCTTCCGGAACATGTGCCACCTGCTGGCCGACTGGTATGACAAGGGTTACATCTTTGGCGACGCTGCCACCGACACCCAGGGCACCGCTACCATGATCAAGGCCGGCAACACCTTCTCCTATGCCACCGCGATCAAGCCCGGCTTCCTGGCTGAGGCAAACGCTTCCAACAACACCGACGGCTACGCCATGTACTTCGGCGACCAGGTTGAGGGCGGCATGGCCTCCCACAGCTGCGCGTTCTTCGGCTTCGGCATCGCCGACAGCAGCAAGGATCCCGAGATGGCGTTCAAGTTCCTGTCCGCTCTGTACACCGATCCCGTCGTCATGAACTACTGGCAGTACGGTATCGAGGGTGTTGACTATCAGGTTCTGGATGACGGCACCGCCTACTTCGCCGACGGCGTTGATAACTCCAACTTCAAGTACTATCAGAACACCGGCTGGGCCGGCGGCAACCAGTTCATCTCCTACGTCTGGAACGACGGCACCAAGGACGCCGGTTACTGGGACGCTCTGGCCGCGCACAACAACTGGACCTACTACAGCCCCGCCTTCGGCTTCATGTGGGATTCCTCCGATTACACCACCTACATCACCGCGTTGAACACCGCCCTGGAGACCTATCGTGCGGCCCTGTCCACCGGCTCTGTCGGAAGCGCCAATGTTGACGCCACCATCGACAAGCTGAACGACGCGCTGTATGCCGCCGGCCTGCAGGAGGTCATCGACGCCAAGCAGGCTCAGCTGGACGCTTGGCTGGCCGACAACGGCCCCACCGCGACGCCTCAGAGCAACCTCGATCTGATCGCCACCGGTGAGTACATCCCCAACTGATTTGAATAGCATTTGAATCTGACGCAGAAGCGGCTGCATCTGCACTGACTCACGAAGACGTGCTCCGTCGGCTTCCGCTGACGGAGCACGATTTCTGTACATCTGCCAAATGAAACCCTTACACAAAGGAGTCCGCAACATGAACAGCAAACCATCCTATCATGTCACCGATCTGAGATGCGAGTATATGACCCGGCCCCTCGGGCTGGATATCGAGCGGCCCAGGATCTCCTGGCGGCTGGAGGCGGAGCCCGGCGTCCAAAATCTGATTCAGGCGGCCTACCGGCTGCAGGTCGGCACCTGGCCGGGCCGGGCCGATGTCTGGGATACGGGAAGGGTCGCATCCGACTGCTCCGCCGGGGTTCCCTGGGAGGGGCCTCGGCTGCTGCCCAAGACGCGGTATCACTATACGGTGACCGTATGGGATACCGCCGGCGCCGAGGCCTCCGCCTCCGATTGGTTCGAGACGGGATTTCTGGACCCGGACGTGCGGGCCTGGGGCGGCGCGGAGTGGATCGGCGCCCCGGAGCGGTATCTCACGGCGAAGGCCATGGGTGTGTTTGTCCTCACCGCGGAGATCACCATTCCGGAGGGCAGCACCCGTGCGGGCATTGTTTTCGGTGCCCGGGACGGACGGCTGGCGGATTCCCGCAGGAACGTCTACCATCTCGCCGGAGAGAGCGAGATCCGCTATGTCCTGGATGTCGCCCCGGAGGTTCCCGTCATCGAGATCTGGCGGATCGGCTACGCGCCGGAGGACATGCCGGATGCGCCCCTCGTCGTGATCCCTGTTGTCTCCCGTGAGACACAAGAGCCCGTCATCTCCCCCGAGGACAGGCACCGTGGGCACACGCTGCGCCTGGAGGTTCCCGGAAACGGGTGCCTCACCTATGTGGACGATGTGCTGGTGGACGCCGTCGATGTGACCTATCCCTTCGCCCCTGGGAAAAAGATTCCGGCCCCCCGGCAGCTCAACCCGCTGGGCGCAAACGACGTGAACACCTTCCCACGGCTCTGCTGCGTGGGATTCCGGGTGGACGCGGGGCAGACCGCCGCATTCTCCGATCTGACGATCCGCCATTACCGCACGCCCAGGGCGGTTGTGGCCCAGGTTCCTGGACGGATGCTGTCGGGCGGCGAGACCGGGTGCAGCGTCCTCATGGATCCCAGCGCCCACTCCATCCCCATGCTGCGCAGCGACTTCTCTGTGCCGGAGGAGAAGCGTGTGCGCTCCGCGCGCCTTTATATCACCGCCCGCGGCATCTATGACTGCGCGATCAACGGACAGGCCGTCACCGACACCTGTCTCAATCCCGGCCACACCCAGTATGACCGGCACCTGCTCTATCAGACCTATGACGTCACGGCGCTCCTGCGCCCCGGCGCCAATGGCATCGGGATCACCCTCGCCTCGGGCTGGTGGGCGGATTCTCAGACATTCCAGACACAGAACTACAACTACTACGGCGACCAGGAGGCCGTGCTGGCCCGGCTGGAGGTGCGATACGAGGACGGCACGACCGACGCCCGCGTGACAAACACCGAGGACTGGCAGTATTACGGGGAGGGGCCCTATGTTTACTCCGGCCTCTTTCAGGGCGAGCACTTTGACGCCCGCCGCAGGTGGATCTATGACGAGTATTCTCGGCCCGGCTTCACCATTGACGGGCTGAAGCGGCCGGCGGTGATCACGCCCGCCGTGATCGAGGCGACCTACTTCATCCCCGGCGACGACGGTTATCCCTGGCCCAGGCTGGATCACAGCCGCACAAAGCTGGTCGGCAGCTACAACGCCCCGGTTCGGGTGGTTCGCCGTCTGACCGCGCAGCGCGTGACCAATCCCCGGCCCGGCCTGTACATCTACGACCTGGGGCAGGAGTGCGCCGGTGTCCACTGCATCCGGCTGAAGGGCGCGGCGGGAACGGAGGCGATCATCCGCTACGGAGAGATGCTCTACCCGAATCTGCCGGAGTACAGCGGTCTGGAGGATACCCTCCTCACGGAGAATTACCGGGATGCGGAGAGCATCGACCGCTATATTTTCCGGGGCGACCCGGAGGGCGAGCTGTTCCAGCCCCGCTTCACCTTCCATGGCTTCCGCTACATCGAGATCACCGGCGTGGAGGAGCCCCCGCTGCCGGAGGAGGTCTCCGCGGTTCAATTCTCCTCCGTGGAGCTGACGGGAACGCTGGAGACCGATCATCCGCTGGTCAATCGGCTGATCGAGAACGTCGGCTGGTCCCAGCTGTGCAATTTCATCAGCATCCCCACCGACTGCCCCCAGCGCAATGAGCGGATGGGCTGGGCGGGCGACGCCCACGCCTTTGCCCGCACCGCCACCTTCCTCAGCGACGCCCGCACCTTCTATTACCGGTATCTGGAGGCGCTGCGGGACCTGCAGCAGGAGAGCGGCAAGCTACCGGCGATTGCGCCGGCCGGCGGCGGTTTCGGCGGCATCACCTACGAGGTGGCCATGCCCTTCATCGTTTGGGAGCTGTACCAGCAGTACGGCGACCGGGAGGTTGTGGCGGAGTTTTACCCCGCCATGCGGAACTGGTTCTCCTATGCCTCGAAAAAGGGGCTGCCGGGGAACGGCTTTATGGAGTCCCTGCCGGACTGGCTTGCCAAGGAGGATACCGACCCATCCCTGATGTACAACTGCTTCTACGGCTACGCCGCGTATTTGCTGAAGCGGTTCGCCGCGCTCCTCGGGGAGACGGAGGACGCCGCGTGGTATGATCGGGTGGAGAAGGAGACCCGGGACTACTGGAACCGAACCTTCTTTGACCCGGAGCGGGGGGTGACCCTCTGCGCCGACGGCTCAGTCTGCGACACCCAGACCTCCTATGCCCTGCCCATTATGTATGATATGCTGGCTCCGAAGCACATCGGGGCCGCCTGCGCCGCGCTGAACCGCAGAACGCAGGAGACCGGGTGCCGGGTGATGACCGGCTTCTTCGGCACCGGCCTGTTGAATCCGGCCCTCACCCGGGGCGGCCACACCGACACCGCCTGCACGCTGCTGAAGCAGACGGATTTCCCCTCCTGGCTCTATCCGGTGACGCAGGGCGCGACCACCATCTGGGAGCGCTGGAACTCCTTCACTCTGGAGAACGGCTTCGGCGGGAACAACAGCATGAATTCCTTCAATCACTACTCTCTCGGCTCCGTTCTGTCCTGGATCTATGAGACCCTCTGCGGCATCCGCCGGGACGAGGACAGCCCGGGGTACAGGCACTTTACCCTCGCGCCGGTGATCGCCGGGTTCGGCCGGGTGGAGGGCAGCTTCCGCACCCCCTACGGAACCATCGAGAGCGGCTGGCGTGCTGCCGATGGCCGGGCGGAATACCGCTGCACCGTGCCGCCGAACACCTCCGCGTCCCTCCGGCTCCCCGATGGTACGGCCATTGAGCTGGGGAGCGGCACCTACCGATTCACCATTTCCCTGCCCTGACAGGGGAAATTCCCACCGCTGAGAAACACCATCGTGAAAGGAAGAGAACTATGCCGAACTATTACGCCTCCACTTCTCCCGAGATCACCGCATCTGAGACCGCGCACGCCGCGCTCTCCCGCAGCCTCGCCGGTGAGTGCGTCGTTCTGATGGAGAACGACGGCGCGCTGCCCCTGCCCGGCAAGGGCAGGATCGCCCTGTACGGCAACGGCGCGCGCCAGACCATCAAGGGCGGAACCGGGTCCGGCGACGTCAACACCAGGACCAATGTCACCATCGCCGAAGGGCTGAAAAACGCCGGCTTTGTCATCACGACGGAGCGGTGGCTGGACGCCTATGACGCCAAGCGGGCGCAGGCCCACGCGGACTATATGGCCGACTGCGCAAAACGGGCGGCGGAGCAGGGCGTCGCGGATTTCGTCGTCATGCTGGACTCCCCCTTTGGGGAGACCGAGATCAACCCGGTCACAGAGGAGGACATCGCTGCCTCCGATACGGACACCGCCGTCTTCGTCATCGCCCGGATCTCCGGCGAGGGCGCGGACCGCTGGAATGTCGAGGGGGACTATCTGCCCTTCCCCGAGGAGATCGCGTCCTTGAAACGGATTTCTGCAAAATACGCCCGGACCATTCTGGTGCTGAATATCGGCGGCGTGATGGAGCTGACGGAAATCCGGGACATCCCCGGCCTGAACAGCATCCTTCTGATGAGCCAGCTGGGCAACATCGGCGGCGACGTGCTGGCAGACGTCATCACAGGCGCGGTCAACCCCTCCGGCAAGCTCACCGACACCTGGGCCAGGCGCTACATGGACTATCCCTCCTCCGCCGCCTTCAGCCACAACAACGGCAACGTGAACGACGACTGGTACAACGAAGGGATCTACGTCGGCTACCGCTATTTCGACACCTTCGGGGTGGAACCGCTGTATCCATTCGGCTTTGGCCGCAGCTATACGGACTTTGCCCTTCAGACGGAGGCGGTCACGGTCGAGGACGCGGTGGTTCGGGCCACCGTTTCCGTGAAGAACACCGGGAAATATCCCGGCAAGGAGGTCGTGCAGGCCTACTATTCCGCGCCCCAGGGCGGGCCGGACAAGCCCTATCAGGAGCTGGCCGCCTTCCGCAAGACCGCGCTGCTCCAGCCCGGCGAGACCGGACAGGTCGTGCTGGAGTGGCCGATGGAGTCCATGAGCAGCTACTGCGAGAAGTGCGCCTCCTGGGTTCTCTCCGCCGGAACCTATCTCATCCGGATCGGCAACAGCTCCCGGAACACCGTTCCCGCCGCCGCCATCGCGCTGGATGAGACGGTTCGGGTTGCCGAGCTGAAGAACCTGTTCTCCGACCATCCCGGACTGGCTGAGATCGTCCGCCCCGCCGCCGACGCCCAGCCGGAGGCCCCCGCCGCCCTGATCCAGGTCAGCGCCGCCTCCATCCCCACGTCCCGCGCGGCCTATCAGAGTGGACGCCCGGTGCTGACCACCGACAAAACCGAGCGGCTGACCATGGCGGATGTCAAGGCCGGACGCTGCACCATCGAGGAGCTGACCGCTCAGCTGACCGTGGAGGAGCTGGCCAGCTTCTGCGTCGGCACGCTTCGGGCGGAGGGCGCCGTCATCGGCAACGCCTCCAGCGGGGTTCCCGGTGCCGCCGGCGACACCTCCGGCGTCTGCCTGGAGTCCCGGGGGATCAAGAAAATGATCCTCGCCGACGGCCCCGCCGGACTGCGGCTGCAGCCCCATTTCAAGACCACCCGCGCCGGTGAGATGATCCCCGGCGGCGCCGTCTTCGGGGACTCCTTCGAGCCCTGGCCCGACGACCTTGACGAAACCGACGTGATCGATTATTATCAGTACTGCACGGCCATCCCCATCGGCTGGGCGCTGGCCCAGTCCTGGAATGTGGAGCTTCTGGAGCAGGTCGGCAGCATGATCGGCGAGGAGATGGAGCAGTTCAACGTCGATATCTGGCTGGCGCCGGCCCTGAACATCCACCGCAACCCGCTGTGCGGCCGCAATTTCGAGTACTATTCGGAGGATCCGCTGATCTCCGGCAAGACTGCGGCGGCCATTACCCGGGGCGTCCAGTAGCACCCCGGCAAGGGCACCTGCATCAAGCACTTCGCCGTCAACAACCAAGAGGACAACCGCTACTTCACCAACGCGATTGTCAGCGAGCGCGCGCTGCGGGAGATCTACCTCAAGGGCTTTGAGATCGCAATCCGCGAGTCCCAGCCCCTGTCCATTATGACCTCCTACAACCTGCTCAACGGCATCCACACCGCGAACTGCTACGAGCTGCTGCAGAGCGTCGCCCGGGACGAGTGGGGCTTTGAGAACACGGTCATGACCGACTGGTTCACCTCGGTCTCGATTCCGGCCCTCACCGGCAAGTTCACGCCGATCTATCCCATCTCCGCCTCCACCGGCTGCATTTTTGCCGGCAACGACATGCAGATGCCCGGCTCCCAGCAGAATTATGACGACATTGTGAGGGCCGTGACGGAGGATGTCGAGATCGACGGCTTCCGCATCACCCTCGGCGACTTGCAGTACAACGCGGCGAATATGCTCCGCGTCGTCGCAAAAACAACACGCTGAACACCCGATAAGGAGAATCCCTATGATTGATACCGCGCGCTTTCCCGCCTCCTGCGAGCGATGGGATGTATATGAGATCAGCCTGCCCGGCAGGGCGGACGGCAACCCCTTCACCGACTGGACGATCTGGGGGGAATTCCGCGGCCCCGGGGATGTGAAGCGGGTCTCCGGCTTCTACGACGGGAACGGCGTATACAGGGTGCGCTTCATGCCCTGCGCTGAGGGGCGCTACACCTTTACCGTCTCCGGCACCTTCTCGGATCGGGTCTGGGAGGGCTCCTTCGAGACCCTCCCGGCCTCCGCCGGGAATCACGGCGTCGTCCGGGTCAGAAACCGGTATCACCTTGCCTACGATGACGGAACCCCCCACTACTCCGTGGGGACGACCTGCTATGCGTTCGCGCTGCAGGCCCCGGAGATCGTTGAGCAGACCTTTGACGAGCTGGGCAGGAGCGGCTTCAACAAGCTCCGCTTCTGCCTGATGCCGAAGCACTACGATTTTTCCCTCCGTGACCCCGTCGCCTTCCCCTATGAGGGAACCCCGATGGACGCCAGCGTGCTGACCCGGGAGAATTTTGCGGAATATACCGGCAATCCGCCGGGGAACGACTGGGATTTTACCCGGTTCAACCCGGAATTCTTCCGGCTCTATGACCGGATGATCGGGCGGTTGCTGGAGATGGGAATCGAGGCGGATATCATCCTGTTTCACGCCTATGACCGCTGGGGCTTCTCCCAGATGCCGATGGACGCCAACGAGCGTTACATCCGCTATGTCGCCGCCCGGTACAGCGCCTACCGCAATGTGTGGTGGGGGCTGGCGAACGAGTATGAGCTGCTCCCCGGCCTTTCCGGCCACTGGGAGGAGCTGGCGCAGATCCTGGTGGACAGCGATCCCTGGGGCCATCTGCGCTCCATCCACAACTGCGAGACGTTCTACGACTACTCCAGGCCGTGGATCACCCATTGCAGCTGCCAGCGGTGCGACCACCACAAGACCACGGAGGACACCGATGAACTGCGGAGGAGATACGGCAAGCCGGTCATCTGGGATGAGGTCGGCTATGAGGGCGACTTTCCCCACTGCTGGGGCAACTTCACGCCGGAGGAGCTGGTGCGCAGGGCCTGGGAGGCGGCGATCCGCGGAGGCTACTGCGGCCACAGCGAGACCTTCCTCAGCGACGACGGCATCGTCTGGTGGGCCCACGGCGGACGGCTGAAAGGGGAGAGTGCGGAACGCTTCGACTTTCTGCGAAAATTCCTGGAGGATGTTCCGGGCTGCGGCCTGAAGCTGGGTAAGCTGCGGGACGACGTCCACTTCCAGTGGGATGACTATGTCGCCATACCGGAGGATCCCGCCCTGGAGGGAACCTACTACTTTTTCTACTATTCCATCTGGCGCCCTCCCTTCCGCCAGATCTACATCGACGACACGACCCTGTTCGAGGCGGAGGCCATCGACACCTGGAACATGACGGTGACCCCGCTCGGACGGTTCCGGGGACGCACGGAGCTGCCGCTGCCCGGCACCCAGTACTGCGGCATCCGCGTCCGCGCAGTGGAGGAGGGATGAGATGAACGCTCCGGTTTTTCCGGCGGCCTGTGAGCGCTGGGGCGTTTACGAGCTCGCGCTGCCCGGTCGTTCCGACGGCAACCCGTTTGCCGACTTCACGATCTGCGGGGAATTCCGCGGGCCGGGGGAGACAAAGACCGTCCCCGGCTTCTATGATGGGGACGGGGTTTACAGGGTGCGCTTCATGCCCGGCTGCGAGGGGATCTATACCTTCACCGTCTCCGGCACCTTTTCGGATCAGGTCTACTCCGGCTCCTTCGAGGCGCTGCCCCCATCCCCCGGCAATCACGGCCCGGTGCGGGTCGCCCAGGGGGTTCACTTCGACTACGCGGACGGGACGCCCCACTACTCCATCGGCACCACCTGCTATGTCTGGCACCTCCAGAGCCCGGAAATGCAGGAACAGACACTGGACACCCTGTCCCGCAGCCCCTTCAACAAGATACGCTTTTGTGTCTTTCCGAAGCACTATGACTATAATCTGGAGGATCCGTCCTGCTTCCCCTTCGAGGGCACGCCCTGCGACTGCTCGGGCATAACCCGCCGGAATTTTATGGATTACGGCGCCTTTTTCCCCGGGCGGAGCATCGGCGTCCCGAAGGACAACCGGTGGGATTTCTCCCGATTCGTGCCCGAATATTTCCGGCATCTGGATGAGACGGTGGGACGCCTGGCGGAATTGGGGATTGAGGCGGACGTCATCCTGTTCCACCCCTATGACCGCTGGGGCTTCTCCTGCATGACCCGGGAGCAGGATGAGCACTATCTCCGCTATGTGATTGCCCGCCTGGCCGCCTATCGCAACGTCTGGTGGTCCATGGCGAACGAGTATGACCTGCTGCCGGCCAAGACGGTGGAGGACTGGGATCATCTCGGTGCGCTGACCCGGGCGCTGGACCCGTATGGGCATCTGTGCTCCATTCACAACTGCATGCAGCTGTTCGATTTC
>JAFVAS010000161.1 GCA_017480395.1 Oscillospiraceae bacterium
AAGGCCATGGCGAAGTTCTCGGCGTTGAGCTGGCCGGACACCGTGAGGTTGGCGGGCTTGCCGAAGAAGTCCTGGGAGAAGTCCACGGAGCCGTCCTCCAGCCGGGGGGGCTTTGAGGGGTCCAGGGTGGTCACCCGGAACATCTCCCCGGCGCCTTCGGCGTCGGAGGCGGTGATGATGGGGGTGTGGACATAGACGAAGCCCCGCTCCTGGAAGAACTTGTGGATGGCGTAGGCGGCGACGCTGCGCACCCGGAAGGTGGCGGAGAAGAGGTTGGTGCGGGGGCGCAGGTGCTGGATGGTGCGCAGGAACTCCACGCTGTGGCGCTTCTTCTGCAGGGGGTAGTCGGGGGCGGAGGGGCCCTCCACCTCGATCTCGGCGGCCTTGAGCTCAAAGGGCTGCTTGGCGTCGGGGGTGAGGGTCAGCGCGCCCCGGACGATCAGCGCCGCGCCCACGTTCTGCCGGGCGATCTCGTCATAGTTGGAGAGGGCGGCGCGATCCATGACGACCTGGAGGTTATTGAAGCAGCTGCCGTCGTTCAGGGTGATGAAGCCGAAGGTCTTCATGTCCCGGAGGGAGCGGACCCAGCCGGCGACGGTCAGGCTCTGGCCGCCCATGGCCTGGGAGTTGGCGAAGATCGTGGCGATGGTGGTGCGATCCAAAGGAATCTCCTCCTGTTCGATGATAAGATGAGTTAGAATAATAGAGATATTATACGTCTGTAAATCACATTTTGCAAGGGGTTGAGCGGCGGCGCGGAAAATTGTAACTTTTTTGTGAAGGGCTTGCATTTTGCGCGGGGAGGGCTATAATAGTGTTAGCACTCAGATGGAATGAGTGCTAACACTTTCTGCGTAAAAAATAAAAATAAAGTTCACATAGGAGGCGCCATCATGGCAAAGAAACAGTTCAAGGCGGAGAGCAAGCGCTTGCTCGACCTGATGATCAACTCGATCTACACTCACAAGGAGATCTTCCTGCGGGAGATCCTCTCCAACGCCAGCGACGCGGAGGACAAGCTGGCCTACCGGGCGCTGACCGACGACAGCGTCGGCATGAACCGGGGAGATTTCAAGATCGTCATCACCCCCGACCCCATCGCCCGGACGCTGACCATCAGCGACAACGGCATCGGCATGACGAAGGAGGAGCTGGACGCCAACCTGGGCACCATCGCCCGCTCCGGCTCCCGCCAGTTCAAGGAGGGGCTGGACGCCGAGGCCAAGCCGGAGGACATCGACGTCATCGGCCAGTTCGGCGTGGGCTTCTACTCCGCCTTCATGGTCTCCGACGCGGTCACGGTGGTCACCAAGCCCTTTGGCGGCGAGACCGCCTATCGCTGGCACTCCACCGGCCTGGACGGCTACACCATCACCGAGTGCGACAAGTCCGGCGCGGGCACCGACGTCATCCTCCACCTGAAGCCGGACACCGAGGACGAGAAATACGGCGACTATCTGGAGGAGTATCAGATCCAATCCCTGGTGAAGAAGTACAGCGACTATATCCACTATCCCATTGAGATGCTGCTCCACAAGTCCCGCCAGAAGCCCCGCCCCGAGGACGCCGGGGACGACTACCGCCCGGAGTGGGAGGACTACACCGAGTGGGCCACCCTCAACTCCATGGTGCCCCTGTGGCAGCGCAAGAAGGACGACGTGACCGACGACGAGTACGCCGCCTTCTACCGGGAGAAGTTCCAGGACTACGACAAGCCCCTGGACGTCATCAAGGTCTCCGCCGAGGGCACCGTCAGCTATGAGGCGCTGCTCTTCATCCCCAGCCAGACCCCCTATGACTTCTACACCCGGGAGTATGAGAAGGGGCTGCAGCTCTATTCCTCCGGCGTGCTCATCATGGACAAGTGCGCCGACCTGCTGCCCGACTACCTGCGCTTTGTCAAGGGCGTGGTGGACACCCAGGACGTCAGCCTGAACATCAGCCGCGAGATGCTCCAGCACACCCGGGAGCTGAAGGTCATCGCCAAGAACCTGGACAAGAAGGTGCGCGCCGAGCTGGAGAAGCTGCTGCGGGACGACCGGGAGAAGTACGAGGCGTTCTGGAAGGCTTTTGGCACCCAGATGAAATACGGCATCGTCTCCAACTACGGCGTGGACAAGGACAAGCTCCAGGATCTGCTGCTCTTCGCCTCCTCCGCCGGGGAGAGGCAGACCACCCTCAAGGAGTACCGGGAGCGGATGCCCGAGGCCCAGCAGTTCATCTACTACGCCTCCGGCGAGGACGCGAACAAGCTGGCCAAGCTGCCCCAGGCGGAGCGCATTCTGGACGCGGGCTATGAGATTCTGTACCTCACCGAGGATGTGGACGAGTTCACCATGCAGGTGCTGGGCGAATACGACGGCAAGACCATCAAGAGCATCAACGCCGAGGACGCCCTCCCCGAGACCGAGGAGGAGAAAAAGGCCGCCGAGGAGAAGGCGGAGAGCGGCAAAGCGGTGCTGGACTTCCTGAAGGAGACCCTGGGCGAGCGCATCAAGGAGGCCCGCATCTCCAGGATCCTGAAGAGCCACGCGGTGTGCATGGTCTCCGACGGCCCCATGAGCCTGGAGATGGAGAAGTATCTGCGCCGGCAGCACGCCGACATGGGCGGCATGCAGGCGGAGCGGGTGCTGGAGATCAACCCCGATGCCCCGGTCTTTGCCGCCCTCCAGTCCGCCATGGAGAGCGACCCGGAGAAGGCGAAGAAGTACGCCGAGCTGCTCTACTGCCAGGCGCTGCTCATCGCCGAGCTGCCCCTGGAGGATCCCAGTGCCTACACCGATCTGGTGTGCAGCCTGATGGTCTGATCCGGGCGGCAAAAATTGCGCTGCGGCTTGACTTTTCGCCCGGCGGATGATATGATTCCCTTTGCCAAAAGAGGCGATGATGGGGACGAAACCGCGGAAAGTCCACAGAGAGGGCCGCGCTTGCTGGAAGCGGCCCGGCGGAACGCGGCATGACCACCCCGGAGCCGCGGCATGAAAAATGCCGCCGGGTGCGCCCGTTAAAGCGCCAATCAAGCGGTCGGCCCCACGGGCCGGCAAGCAGGGTGGAACCGTGAGATAAAGCTGTTTTATCCCACCCCTGACTCACTCAGGGGTGGGATTTTATTGTTCCGGGATCGCACCCCTCCAATCGAACAGGAGGAAACAGACATGGCAGACAACACCTATACCTTTGAAAACGAGCAGTACCGCCGCACCTACTGGCACACCTGCGCCCACATCCTGGCCCAGGCCGTCAAGCGCCTCTACCCCGAGGTTAAGCTGGCCATCGGCCCCGCCATCGAGAACGGATTCTACTACGACATGGACGCCCCCTTCGCCTTCACCGCCGAGATCATGGAGCAGATCGAGGTCGAAATGCGCAAGATCTGCAAGGAGAAGCTCAAGCTGGAGCGGTTCGAGCTGCCCCGGGAGCAGGCGCTGGAGTTCATGAAGGATGAGCCCTATAAGGTCGAGCTCATCAACGATCTCCCCGAGGACGCGGTCATCTCCTTCTACCGGCAGGGCGAGTTCACCGACCTGTGCGCCGGCCCCCACCTGGACTCCACCGGCCGGGTCAAGGGCAACGCCCTGAAGCTCACCGCCTGCAACGCCGCCTACTGGCGGGGCGACGCCAAGCGGCAGTCGCTGCAGCGCATCTACGGCGTAGCCTTCCCCAAGAAGGACGAGCTGGACGCCTACCTGAAGAAGCTGGAGGAGGCCAAGCAGCGGGATCACCGCAAGATCGGCCGGGAGCTGCAGCTCTTCATGACC
>JAFVAS010000162.1 GCA_017480395.1 Oscillospiraceae bacterium
TACCATAAAGCAGGAGGGAAGTGGAGAAATACAGCAACGAAATATACTTAGTCCATATCTGATTATTTGTCGCAATCCTCCAACAGCTGCTCAAAGGAATCGTACCCCTCGGGCAGCCAGGTGTAGGTTTTGACCGGCTCCTCTCCGCGCAGCACCCGCAGGCCGCCCAGAGCCAGCGCCTCCATCTCCCGTTCGCCGGGAACAACCACCACGGGAGCCAGGAAGCTGACCCGGTCAATGATCCAGTCTGTCAGCATTTTGGAGTAGGCCATGCCGCCGGTGAGGATAATGCGGTCGATCTTGCCCTTCTGCACGACGGAGAGCTCGCCGATGCCCTTGGCGATCTGATAGGCCATATACCAGTAGATGTCCCGGGCAAACTCGTTTCCTTCGGCGATCATGGCCTCCACATCCCGGGCGTCCTGAACGCCGAAGTAGGCGGACAGGCCGCCCTTGCCCCGCATTTTGTTCATCATCTCCATGCGGGTATACTGGCCGGAGTAGCACAGGTTGATTACGTCGGTGACGGGGATCCGGCCCGCCCGCTGGGGGGACATGGGTCCGGCGTCATCCAGCAGGGTGTCGATCATGCGGCCGCCGGAGTGGAAGGCCATGGTGATGCCGCCACCGAGATGGGCGGTGATGAAATTGCACTCCTCATAGGGCTTGCCCAACTCCTGGGCGACCTGACGGGCGACCATTTTGGAGTTCAGGCAGTGGGAGGTGACAAAGCGCTTGCTCTCGGGCAGGCCGGTGTAGTGCATGATCTCGTCGGCATCGTCGGCGGAAGGGGCATCATAGAAAATAGCGGGAATGCCGTATTCCTGACTGAGCTGATAGGCGATGATGGCGGCCAGGCTGGAGACATGCTGAGAGCGGGGAAAGTAGCGCAGGATGGTTTCCACATGTTTGTCGACGTTGTATGCGCCGCTGCGTATCCCGTGGATGGAGCCTCCCCGGGCGACGATCATGTCCAACTTGGACAGGTCGATCCCCGCCTCCTGAATAAAGGCGTTGATGGAGGCCAAACGGATATCCAGCTGGTCGATCATGCGGGTGCAATGAGCGATATCCTCACTGCGGATGAGGATCTCCTTGCGCAGCACCTCCGTCTCGTTCTCAAACAGGGCCAGCTTGGTAGAGGTGGAACCAGGATTGATGGTCAGGATCTTCTTTACAGATTGATTCATAGCGTTCCTCCAAGGTTATTGATGCCAGGAATAGTCCGGATCCTGCACGACGCATTTTCCGCCGGTGACCTCCAGGATCTGACCGGTCATACCCCGGGCGGCGTCGGAGGCAAGAAACACCATGGTGGCGGCGATCTCTTCCGGTTCGCCCATGCGCTGGAGCACCGCGCTTCGGCCCAGGGAACGATAGTCGTCGGGATCGGGGTGGTTCTTTTTCACCATATCCGTGCCGATCATGCCGGGGGCTACGGCGTTGACCCGGATGTTGTCGTCTTCCAGCTCCAGAGCCAGCGCCCGGGTGTAGGCGTTGACGCCGGCCTTGGTGACGGAGTAGATCGAGCGGCCGGTGGAGCCGATTCGCCCGCCCAGGGAGGAGGTGTTAATGATACATCCGCCACCCCTCTTTCGAAGGTAAGGGATGACCATTCTGCAGCCTTCGGTTACAGCGATCAGGTTGATCTGGAGAGAGCGCCTCCAGTATTCGTCCGTCAGGGTCATAAATCCGTCGGCGCAGCCGATGCAGGCGTTATTCAACAGGATGTCGATGCCGCCGAATGCCTGCTCCGTTGTGCGGAAGAGCTGTTCCAGCGCGGCGGAGTCCGCCACATTGACTGCGACGCCCAGCAGAGGAACCCTGCGCTGAAGAGCCTCCCGATTGAGCTGCGCCACCGGGTCGGGCCGGGAGCCGCAGACAACGACCTTACAGCCCTCCTTCAGAAACAGTTCTGCCGCCGCCCGGCCAATACCGAAGGTTCCGCCGGTGATGACGACGACCTTGCCATTCAAATTGGTGTTCACGCCATGACCTCCTTCCGAACGGAAAAACCGCCCACTTCAAAGGTGGTTCCGGTGATGTAGGATGCCTCCGGAGAGGAGAGGAATTCGGCGACCTGCCCGATCTCCTCCGGGGCGGCGGTGAGATCAGCGCGTACGCAGGTGACACGAATGCCGGAGCTTGCCAGCTCGGAGGCCAGCATTTTTGTCATCATTTCGATCCCTGCTCCGCACACGGCGGAGAGTACGGTGTCGGAAGCGGGATACTGCTGATCGTCGTGCGTGATGAAGACAATCGCCGCGTGCTCCCGATCCTTCATATAGGGAACGGCGCATTTGGTTGCCCTCCAGCAGAGATAAAGGCTTTGATCCAGTGCGTCCATCCACCTGCCCGCAACGAAGGATGAGGCGCGCCCGTAGTCATACAGCGCGCGGACATCGCAGTACAGCCGGTCGATGCCGCCCAGATCGGCGGCGGCTTGTGACATCAGCACGGACAGGGCGGCGTCCAGTGTCTCGCGGTAGGTGTATTTAGAAGGGTCCAGGGTATAGACCGCGTGCCCTGCCTCAGACAGGGCACCGGCCAGAGACGTTCCGCACGGCCGGTTTGTGCCGACTATGACGGAGACAGTTCGTTGGTTAGTGGTCATATGCGTTCCTCCTTAAAGAATCTGCTAAACAGTCGATACCTGTGTCAAATGCAAGCGGCGTGCCAGCTTTTTGGACGTTTGGACCGAAAAAGGGAGGGAATCTTGTGCTTTTTCGGGGAAACTGGCATTGTAATTGCATTTTACTTTGATAGCATACGCATACAAGCTAATCTGAATCTAACGGAGGAACAATGTATGGCAAAACTGATCACGCAGATAGAGGCGGCGAAGCTGATCCATGACGGCGACACCGTGATGTTCGGCGGCTTTATGGGGTGCGGAAATCCCCATGACTTCATTGA
>JAFVAS010000018.1 GCA_017480395.1 Oscillospiraceae bacterium
CTTGAACTGGTTGCAGGGGAAGCCGATGATCACCAGACCGCGGTCCTTGTATTTCTGGTTCAATTCCTCCAGTCCTGCGAACTGAGGCGTAAATCCACACTTGCTGGCTGTATTCACCACCAGATGGGTCAGGAGTATCAGGACGCCAACAACTACGGCTGGTATGGCCCCGCCATGAACACCCACCGCAACGCCTTCGCGGGCCGCAACTTCGAGTATTACTCCGAGGACGGCGTCCTGGCCGGCAAGATGGCCGTGGCCGAGATCAACGGCGCGGCGACCAAGGGCGTGTATCCCTACATCAAGCACTTCGCCCTGAACGATCAGGAGACCAACCGCTGCACCTTCCTGCTGACCTGGGCCTCCGAGCAGGCCATCCGCGAGATCTATCTGAAGCCCTTTGAGCTGGCTGTCAAGGGTTACACCGGCACGCCGCTGGCCGTCATGTCCTCCTTCAACTGGATCGGCACCGAGCCCAGCTGCGCCAACACCAACCTGCTCAACAACGTGCTGCGCAGCGAGTGGGGCTTTGTGGGCATGGTGGAGACCGACTACGACGGCTCCTATGGCTACATGATCTCCGACCACTGCGTCCGCAACGGCAACGACCTGATGCTGGGCTTCGCCATGGCGGAATCCAACCAGTTCACCGACCAGAGCGCCACCGCTACCCTGGCCATGCGGGAATCCTGCAAGAACATTCTCTACACCGTGGGCAACAGCGGCTATTACACCAATGTTGACGGCGATCCCACCAACCAGCCCGACAAGATGGTCAGCACCTTCCGCAACATCGACATCTGCCTGGGCATCGTGCTGCTGGCGATTCTGGTTGTGATGTATGTCGTCCACTTCATGAACAAGAAGAAGAAAAAGGCCGCCTGATCGCACCGACCAGCCTAGCCACAGATCGCCGATGCGCGGTCTGACCACACCTCAACCCTCAAGCCGGGGCCATTGCGATGTTTCGCAATGGCCCCCTGTGGCGAACCCGTGAGAAAACCGCATGGGCTCGCCACAGGGCCGCACGAGAGGCGGGCACCGGCTTACACAACCCAATTACCAACAGGAGGAGTCCATATGAAATTCGAGAAGAAGGCCGTCATCTTCGACCTGGATGGCGTCATCTGCTTCACTGACCGTTTCCACTATCAGGCGTGGAAGGCCCTGGCCGACCGGCTGGGCATCTACTTCGACGAGACCATCAACAACCGCTTGCGGGGCGTCAGCCGGATGGCCAGTCTGGAGATTATCCTGGAGCGCTCTGACCGGGAATATACCCCGGCGGAGAAGGAGGCCTTTGCCGAGGAGAAGAACAACACCTACCGGGAGCTGCTGAAAACCATGACCCCCGCCGACCTGACCGACGAGGTGAAGGACACCCTCGCGGAGCTGCGCCGCCGGGGCTACCTGCTCAGCATCGGCTCCTCCAGCAAGAACACCAAGTTCATCCTGGAGCGCATCGGCCTGGGCGACTTCTTCGACGCCATCGCCGACGGCACCGACATCACCCACTCCAAGCCCGACCCGGAGGTCTTTCTCTGCTCCGCCCGGAAGCTGGGCATGGCCCCGGCCGACTGCGCCGTGGTGGAGGACGCCAGGGCCGGCATTCAGGCCGCCAGGGCTGCGGGCATGACCGCCCTGGCCCTCCATGGCGACGCCGAGGGCTGCGGCGAGGAGGACTATAACCTGTCCAGCTTCGCCGACCTACTGAACATTCTGTAATCCCCGGTTTGGACAAAATGGCCCCGGTGTCCAAGGGCTATTGCCTTTTTCCGCCGTTTGGCGTAAACTGCTGATAGTTTTTCTGTAAGGTGGTAACGCTATGGTAATTGCGGGCATGACCCTCTATCAAATCGGGTGGTATTTTCTGATCTATGCCTTTCTGGGCTGGGTGGTGGAGGTGATCTACCACGCCGTCACCCAGGGCGCGGTGGTCAACCGGGGCTTCCTCAACGGCCCACTCTGCCCGATCTACGGCGTGGGGATGCTGGGGGTACTGGCCCTGAGCAACAGCGTCACATCCCCCTCCCAGGAGCCCTCCCTTCCCCTGCTCTTTCTGGGCGGAACGCTGCTGGCCACCGGGGTGGAGCTGCTGGGGGGCTGGGCGCTGGACAAGATCTTCCACGCCAAGTGGTGGGACTACTCCGACCGCCCCTTCAACCTCCACGGCTACATCTGTCTGCAGTTCAGCCTGATCTGGGGCCTGGCCATCGTGCTGGTGATGCGGGTGCTCCACCCCCTGGTGCGGGCCCAGGTCACCGCCTGGATCCCGGAGAAGATCGGCTGGCCCATTCTGATCGTCGCCTATGTGCTGTTCCTGGCCGACCTGGTGGTCACCGCCGCCATGCTCCACGCCCTGGACCGCCGTCTGGCGGAGCTGGAGCAGATCAGCGCCAACATGCGCGTGGTCAGCGACCGGTTGACCCAGGTGATTGCCGACAAGAGCATCTCCGCCGCCCGCCGCGTCGGGGAGAGCAAGGTGCAGGCCGCTCTGGGCCGGGCTGAGATGCGGGAGAATCTGGACGCTCGGGTCGCCGAGACCCGGCAAGAGCTGGAGGAGCGCCGCGCCGCCCTGGAGCAGCGGCTGGAGGCCCTGACCGGACGGACGCTGAAAAAGTATGTCTTCGGCCCCCGGCGCATCC
>JAFVAS010000163.1 GCA_017480395.1 Oscillospiraceae bacterium
CAAACATACGGGCGCCGCCGCGGGCGTCGGGCAGGGCGTAGGGGGCGGCGGTCATGTTCTCCTGGCCGCCGGCGACCACGATGTCGGCCTCACCGGCCAGGATGGCGCGGGCCGCCTCAATGACGGACTTCATGCCGGAGCCGCAGACCATGCCGACGGTGTAGGCGGGCACGGAGTAGGGGATACCGGCGTTCAGGCAGGCCTGACGGGCGGGGTTTTGACCCAGGGCGCCGGTCAGGATGCAGCCGAACATGACCTCGTCCACGTTCTCCGGGGCAACGCCGGCGCGCTTCAGCGCTTCCTTGATGACGATGCCGCCCAGCACGGGGGCGGGGGTGTTGGCCAGAGAGCCCTGGAACTTGCCCACGGCGGTACGGCAGCAATTGACCAGATAGACTTCTTTCATCTTGCAAAACCTCCAACATTTTTTGATTCGGATTTCACCTTTTAAAAAACAGGGTTCAAAAAGATTATAGAACTTCCCAGCCGGAAATGCAACGGCAAAAGGGCCTGTTTTTCCGATTTTTTTCCGCCCCGCGAAGGAAAAATGAAAATCCTGTGAAAAAACCGGAAAATCCGTTTCCATTTTTCCTCCCGTGTGCTAAGATGGAGGGAGAGATTCCCCGGATCATCCAGAGAAAGGAAGTCATGATTATGGGACAGGCACAGCAGCATTTTGACCTCGCAGCCCAGTCTTACACCGAGGCCATCCAACTCATCCGCGCCATGGACGAGGCATTTCAGCAGGTCAGCTACGCCCAGGAGCCGGAAAAACGCTACGACACCCGATACACCCTCTACCGCTTCGACCTGATCCTCCAGGGCATCCTGGTGCAGCAGGCTCTGTCCGACGGGGTGTTTGACGACCTGGAACAGCAGTTCGTCTCCAAGATCACCGAGTACGGCGACCTGATGGACTACCTGCGCCGGTACAGCGGCGGGCAGATCGACCTGACCTGGGCCCAGCTGGGGGCGCTGGACCGGGAGACCCAGATGCTGCTGGTGGAGCACATCCCCACCATCCTCAGCACCCTGTGCGATCACTTTGTCGCCCCCATGGCCGCCATCGACGCCACCTTGATCGACCTGGACGTGCTGTCCCAGCTGGGGGACAAGATCCTGGACATCGCCGCCCAGCTCAGCCAGATGGACGGCCAGGTGGACGAGCAGGAGGGCAACGCCTACGCCCGCGCCTTCGTCCAGCTGCTCACCGACCGCTGGAGGGCCGTCACCGGGCAACAACAATAATAAAAAATAAAAAAACGGGGCGCGCCGCATCTGTGCGGCGCGCCCTTTGATTTGACGGCAGTCGGAATTACACAAAATTAAATTCGTCCTGATTGCGCTCTTTAAACAGCGCAAAGATGGCCTCCAGCAAAGCCTCGTCCTCGATGCCCAGATAGTTCTCCATCTCCGGGTCGTCGGCGTCGGGCTCCACCTCCAGGATGACCACCTCGTTGTCGTCCTCCTCCAGGGGGAGCAGCACGACGTATTCCTTCCCCTCGTACTCGATCAGATCGGCAAATTCAAACTCCACGTCGTTGCCGTCCTCGTCGGTCAGGGTGATGACGCTGCTGAGCTCCTCGCCTTCCTCGTCCAGCAGCTCGTCCTTGTTCTCCAGGTCCTTTTGATGGGCCTCCTTTCCTATGTTGCTCCCCATTATACTGCCCGGGGGCGGCGCTGTCAACCAAAGGGGAAAGCTGGAAATCAATTGACATGGCGCCGGGCGGCGTGTTAAGATACCGTTAGATTCATTTCCAAACGCAAAACACACATTTTTCGAGGAATTTGCTTTGAAAGGAGCAGTAAGTGATGAAGAAACCGATCCTGGTGGTCATGGCCGCCGGTATGGGCAGCCGGTACGGCGGCCTGAAGCAGATGGACCCGGTGGGCCCGGGGGGCGAGGTCATTCTGGACTACTCCGTCTTTGACGCCAAGCGCGCCGGATTTGAGACCGTGGTCTTTATCATCAAGCGCGAGATCGAGGCCGACTTCAAGGCCATCGTCGGCAGCCGCATCGAGCCCCATATGGAGGTGCGCTACGCCTTCCAGGAGCTGGCCGACCTCCCCGCCGGGTACGCCGTCCCCGAGGGGCGGGTCAAGCCCTGGGGCACCGGCCAGGCCATCCTCGCCGCCAAGGACGTGATCGACGCCCCCTTCGCCGTCATCAATGCCGACGACTATTACGGCGTGGAGTGCTTCCAGATCCTCTATGACTACCTCTCCCAGCCCCGGAGCGCGCAGGACTACTGCGTGGTGGGCTACCTGCTGAAGAACACCGTCACCGACGCCGGCAGCGTCGCCCGGGGCGTCTGCCAGTCCGATGGGAACGGCAACCTGGTCACCATCGACGAGCGCACCCGCATCGAAACGTTCCCCGGCGGCATCCACTACACCCTGGACGACGGGGCCACCTGGATCGACCTGCCCGAGGACACCCTGGTCAGCATGAACATGTGGGGCTTCCAGCCCGAGCTGCTCCGGGAGATCGAGACCCGCTTCCCGCCCTTCCTGGACAGCGCGATGGTCAGCAACCCGATGAAGGGGGAGTATCTGCTGCCCAACGTGGTGCGGGATCTGCTGGGCGAGGGGGCCGTCACCGTCAAGGTGCTCTCCAGCCCGGACAAGTGGTATGGCGTCACCTACCGGGAGGACAAGCCCGGCGTGGAGCAGGCCATGCGGGAGAAGGCCGCCGCCGGTCTCTACCCCATCCCCCTCTGGTCATAATAATAAATAGTATAAATGATATGCCCCCCGCCGTCGGAGACGGCGGGGGGCATTTTCTGTCGTTGAATCGCTGGCGATCAGGCCAGAGCGGCGGTGATGAGGGCCATCTTGTAGACCTCGTTGGCGTCGCAGCCGCGGGAGAGGTCGTTGATGGGGGCGTTCAGGCCCTGCAGGATGGGGCCGTAGGCGGCGAAGCCGCCCAGACGCTGGGCAATCTTATAGCCGATGTTGCCGGACTGGATCTCGGGGAAGATGAAGGTGTTGGCCTGACCGGCGACGGGGGAGCCGGGGAACTTCAGCTGGCCGACGGTGGGGGAGACGGCGGCGTCAAACTGCATCTCGCCGTCCACCTTCAGCTCGGGATAGGCGGCCTTGATCTTGGCGGTGGCGTTGGCGACCTTGGTCACGTCGTCGCCCTTGCCGGAGCCCTTGGTGGAATAGGACAGCATGGCCACCCGGGGATCGATGCCGAAGTAAGCGGCGGTCTTGGCGGTCTCGACGGCGGTCTCCACCAGGGCGTCCTCGTCGGGGGCGATCTGGATGGCGCAGTCACCCATGGCGATGCGCTCCTCCACGCCGTCCTTCTCCCGGATCAGAATAAAGCAGGAGCTGACGTTCTTGTTGCCGGGCTTGGTCTTGATGAGCTGGAGGGCGGGGCGGACGGTGTCGGCGGTGGAATAGGTGGCGCCGCCCAGCAGGGCGTCGGCCACGCCCATCTTCACCAGCATGGTGCCGAAGTAGTTGCCCTTCTTCAGGTTGGCGCGGACGGTGTCCATATCCATCTTGCCCTTGCGCAGTTCAAACATGGTCTGGGCCATAGCGTCCATGTCGGCGTAATTCTCGGGATCGATGATCTCCGCGCCGTCGATGCAGAAGCCACCCTCGGCGGCGGCCTTCTTCACTTCCTCCACGTTGCCCACCAGCACGGGCTTCAGGAAGTCACCGGCCTTGACCAGCTTGTCAGTGGCGGAGAGGATGCGGGCATCGGTGCCCTCGGTGAAGACGATCTTCTTGGGGTTGGCCTTCAGGGTCTCAACCAAAGTTTCAAATAAATCCATGATTTTAGCCTCCAAAATAAAATTCTGGCACAAAACGCCAGGTCACCTGTAATAAATTTAGCACTAACTCCCTAACAATGCAAGGGCACACAGGCAAATTCATGGGATTTTTTCCGTGCGGGCGGCATATCCTTGCAGGGAAAAGCGAACAAGCCTGATAGGAGGAATGCGCCATGCGGGGAAAGAGATGGATTGCGCTGCTGCTGGCGGCGGCGCTGGGGCTGGGTCTGGCCTGGCCCGTCTGGGCGGACGAGGAGTCGCCGGACAGATCGGCGGAGACGGCACAGGCGGACGGGGCAGACGAAACGCCGCCGGAGGGGCCGGAGACGGCCCCGGAGACGGCGGAGGTCGCCTATGACCCGACGGCGGGGAACGTGGCCAATCCCGTGCCGGACAGCACCGCCCAGGCGATGCTGGTGATGGACGCCGCCACCGGGACGGTGCTCTGGAGCCAGAACGAGGGGGAGCGGCGGGAACCGGCGTCGGTGACCAAAATCATGACCATGCTGCTGGTGTGCGAGGCCATCGACGCCGGGCAGCTCTCCCTGGACACGGTGGTCACCGCCTCCGCCCACGCCGCCGAGATGGGGGGCAGCCAGGTCTACCTGGAGGAGGGGGAGCAGATGACGGTGGATGAGCTGCTGAAGGCCGTCGCCGTGGCCAGCGGCAACGACGCCGCCGTCGCCCTGGGGGAGGCGGTCAGCGGCAGCGAGGCCGCCTTCGTGGAGAAGATGAACCGCCGCGCCGCGGAGCTGGGGATGGAGGACACCCACTTCGCCAACTGCACCGGCCTGCCCGACGAGAGCCACCTGACCTCCGCCCGGGACATCGCCCGGATGAGCCGGGCGCTGCTGGAGCACGACCTGATCCGGGACTACACCACCATCTGGACAGACTCCCTGCGGGGTGGGGAATTCGGCCTGGCCAGCACCAACAAGCTGCTGCGCAGCTACTCCGGCATCACCGGCCTGAAGACCGGCTTCACCAACGACGCCGGGTTCTGCATGTCCGCCACGGCGGAGCGCAACGGGATGGAGCTGATCGCCGTGGTGCTGGGGGCGGAGAACTCCAAGGATCGGTTCAACACCGCCGCCACCCTGCTGGACTTCGGCTTTGCCAACTTCAAGAACCTGACCTGCGCGCCGGAGGAGCTGCCCGCCGCCCTCCCGGTGGAGCAGGGCACGGCGGAGACGGCGGCACTGACCTGTCCCCCGGTCTCCCTGCTCATCCGCGCCGCCGACGAGGGGAGCGTCGCCACCCGGCTCCTGTTGCCCGAAGCCCTCCAGGCCCCGGTGACGCAGGGGGAGACAGTGGGGTTCTTCCTGGTGGAGATCGACGGCGCGCTGGCCGCCCGGGTGCCGGTCACGACGGGGGAGACGGTGGATCGGCTGACCTTCGGGGACGTGCTGCTGCGCTTCCTGCGGGTGCTGGTGTCCGGCGGGGAACAAAATTTGCCTTGAATCTTCCATTTTGGCTCCGGGTGTGCTAAACTGACGGGGAAAGAATCCCCCCTTCGGGGGACAGAGACACAAAACGACAAAACAGGAGGAATCATCATGATTAAAGTCGATTTGTCCGCCATCTCCAAGGCCGTCTCCACCGAGGCGCTGGAGGCCATGGAGCCCCGGGTGGCCGCCGCCGCCGAGACCCTCTATTCCGGCTCCGGCGCGGGGAACGACTTCCTCGGCTGGCGGGAGTTGCCCGTGAACTACGACAAGGAGGAGTTCGCGCGCATCAAGGCCGCCGCCGCCAAAATCCAGAGCGACTCCCAGGCCCTGGTGGTCATCGGCATCGGCGGCAGCTATCTCGGTGCCCGGGCGGTCATCGACCTGATCCAGAGCCCCAACTATAATCTGAAGAAGAAGGACACCCCGGACATCTTCTTCGCCGGCAACACCCTCTCCACCGACGCGGTGCTGGAGGTGCTGGAGCTGGTGGGCGACCGGGACTTCTCCATCAACATCATCTCCAAGTCCGGCACCACCACCGAGCCCGCCGTCTCCTTCCGCATCTTCAAGGCCGCGCTGGAGGCCAAATACGGCAAGGAGGGGGCCCGGGGCCGCATCTACGCCACCACCGACAAGGCCCGGGGTGCCCTCAAGGGCCTGGCCGACGCGGAGTGGTATGAGACTTTCGTAGTGCCCGACGACGTGGGCGGCCGGTACAGCGTCCTCACCGCCGTGGGCCTGCTGCCCATCGCCGTGGCAGGCATCGACATCGACGCGCTGATGGCCGGCGCCGCCGACGCCATGGCCGCCTTCGCCGCGGAGAAGAGCCTGGCCAACCCGGTGTGGAAGTATGTCGCCGCCCGCAACGCCCTCTACGAGGGGGGCAAGAAGGTGGAGCTGCTGGCCTGCTTCGAGCCCTCCTTCCGCTTCATGGCCGAGTGGTGGAAGCAGCTCTACGGCGAGAGCGAGGGCAAGGACGGCAAGGGCCTCTTCCCCGCCAGCGTGGAGTTCACCGCCGACCTGCACTCCATGGGCCAGTATATCCAGGAGGGCGAGCGCCTGATGTTCGAGACGGTGGTGCGCTATGACAAACCCCACGGCCAGGTCGTGATCGGCGAGGACGCCGACAACGTGGACGGGCTGAACTTCCTGGCCGGGAAGGATCTGCGCTTCGTCTGCGAGCAGGCCATGCGGGGCACCCGGCTGGCCCATGTGGACGGCGGCGTGCCCAACATCCTCATCGAGACGGACACCATCTCCGCCCGCTCCACCGGCGAGCTGATCTATTTCTTCGAGCTGGCCTGCGGCATCTCCGGCTATCTGCTGGGGGTCAACCCCTTCAACCAGCCCGGCGTGGAGGCCTACAAGAAGAACATGTTCGCCCTGCTGGACAAGCCGGGCTACGCCGATCTGCGGCAGGAGCTGCTCTCCCGGCTGGGCGAATAAATGCCCCGCCCGCAAACAGAAATATGATATTTTCCTGAAAAGCGGTTGAAAATCCGCCGCCTGTATGGTAACATATCACTACAACGAGTCCCGTCCTCGATTTTTCCGGAGGAGGACCGATAAAGGAGTGACACACTATGGTTAGAGTTATCATGGGCAAGAAGGGGTCCGGCAAGACCAAGCAGATGATCGACCTCATCAACGCCGCCGTCGGCACCGAGCACGGCAACGTGGTCTGCATCGAGCGCAACCGGGCCATGACCTATACGATCGATTACAGCATCCGCCTGGTAGAGGCCAGCGACTATGACATCACCTCCTTCGAGTTTATGAAGGGCATGATCTCCGGACTGTACGCCGGCAACTACGACATCACCCACATGTTCATCGACTCCCTCTGCCGGGTCGTCCCCGTGGAGCCCAGCCCCGACGTGGAGGAGTTCCTGGACTGGCTGGACGCCTTCTCCGAGAAGAACAACATCAAGTTCACCGTCACCATCTCCGACGATGCGGAGCTGGCCCGGGAGGGCGTGCGGAAGTATTTCTGATTCCCATAAGCGACAGGACACCCCGGAACCGTTTGGTTCCGGGGTGTCTTTTATCTTTCTCATGGATTCCGTTATGTACTTGCTCCCTCGATCGGCCCGCCGTTTTCCAGCTGCTTGATGACCGAAAGCAGGTCCTTGTTGTCGCCCGCAATCGCCTTCAGGGAATCAAGGATCGATTGCATTTCCTCGTCCGAATAGATGTAGATCCCGCCTTCCCAAATATCCGACACCTTGAACGCGACCACATAGGCGTCCTCCGCATACACACTCAGCAGCTCGCCGTTCTCATCGAACTCCACCGTGGCTTCTTCCGTCATCAGCGCATAGAACCCGTTCGTGTTCGTCGCCACGTCCACATATACATGCTTCGCGCTGTACGTTCCGTTCGGCACGGCCTCCTCATGATTCTCCTGTACATCCTCGTCGTTCTTCCCGTCATCGGCTTCCACCTCAAGCGCGGAATTGTCGATGCTCTCATGGCTGTAGGTTTCGGCTGTATCCTCGTATTGCGTCGCTTGGATCTGCGTTTCAGCCTCGGTGACAGGATCTCCAACCGCGGCCGCTCTGCTCCCACAGCCGCACAGGGCGAACGCGCAGGTCAGGAGCAGAAGCGAAAGCACGGCAAACGTTTTTCTCATCATGGCAACCTCTCTTATTTCAAAAATATCCCGATTCGGGATATTTCGATTATACCATTTTGGTATATTTGTGTCAAGGGGGGTGCGACCTGTGAAAAATCGGCTGAATGCATTGCGGAAGGAGCGGGGGTACACCCAGCTGAAGGTTGCCATCGATATGAACCTCAGTCAAAACAGCATCAGCCGATATGAGACCGGTTCTCACGAAGCAAGCTATGAATTGCTGATTCGGTTCGCGGACTATTACGATGTTTCCATTGACTATATACTTGGCAGGACGGACAACCCGGAACTCAATCGATAATCAGACACAAGAACACATACAAGCGGATTCATACTATTCCCTGATAAAAAATGACATTTTTATCAGGGAGGCATCGCCTTGACGGCGCTGCCCGTTTTGCGCACAGGCGCAAAACACATCTCATACAATCCCAGATGCCCCTGCGGGGCTATAAAAAGCTTGTCAGCTTTTTAACTGGGATTGGTATCAGATTTGAACCCGTAGACAGATCAGGACCACCGGCTGAGCCGGTGGTCCTGACTTATTGATGCCGCTCCGCGGCGGCGCGGAGCGCCGCCAGATACTCCTCCCGCACGTCGGCGGGGGCGGTGAGCTCCACCTCCGGCCCCAGGCCGAAGAGCCAGCCATAAAACTGCTGGCTCACCGTCACCTCCACCGTCAGGGCAAAGTGCCCGGGACCGTCGGGGATGAGCATCACATCCATGCCGAACCGATCCAGAATGACGTGGGCCAGGCCGTTGGGGCAGCGCAGCCGCACCTGCCGATCCCGGCCGGAGAACATGCCGAAGTGCCGCCGGGCGTAGGCCCCCATGTCGATCTCGCCGCACCCCGACGCCCGCTCGGCGTCGGCCACGGCGGGGGAGGCCATGCGATCCACCCGGTAGTGGCGGCGCTGGCCGCTCCGGGCGTCCAGGGCCACCAGGTAATAGCTCTCGTCGCTGCGCAGCAGGCCCACGGGGCTGACCTCGTACACCGCGCCGTCCCTGCGGAACACCTTCTCCTTGGCGGCGTTGTAGTCAAAGTAGCGGAAGCGCAGCCGCCGGTTGGCGGAGATGGCCTCGTGGATGGCGTCGATGGAGTAGAGGACGGACTCGTTCATGGTCTTGACCCGCCCGGTGACATAGACCTGACGGTGGAGCGAACCGGCCTGATGGTCGGAGCACAGCCGCTCCAGCTTCTTGATGAGGGAGCGGCTCTTGCCCTCGGAGATGAATTTGGAGGACTGCACCGCGTCCACCAGCAGCTTCAGCTCCGCCAGCTCAAAGTCCCGGGAGGCCAGAAAGTGGCCCCTGCCCCGCTCCGTCACCACATCATAGCCCAGCTCCCGCAGGGTCTCCAGGTCGTCATAGACGCTCTTGCGCTCGGCGGAGACCCCCCGGGCGGCCAGGGCCTGGATCAGCCGGGCGGTGGTGACCGGGTGCTCCTGGTCGCTCTCCCGGGAGAGCACCTCCAGCAGCACCAGCAGCTTTTCCTTCTGGTGGGCGCTTCTTGCCATGATCGTCCCCTCCTATCGCTTCAGGTAGTCGGTGGTGCGGTACTGAATGGCCTCGGCCAGGTGCTCCGCCCCTATTTCTCCGCTGCCGTCCAGGTCGGCAATGGTGCGGGCCACCCGGAGGATGCGGTCATAGCTCCGGGCGGAGAGGGCCATGGCGTCGTAGGCCTGGCGCATCAGCGCCTCCCCCGCCCCGTCCAGCCGACAGAACCGGCGCAGCTGCGGGGCATCCAGGTGGGCGTTGCAGTCCACGCCCCGGGCCGTCTGCACCGCCCGGGCGGCGGCCACCAGGGCGCGGATGGCGGCGGAGCTCTCGCTGGGCGTCTCCTGGCGCAGCTCGGAGAAGTCCAGGGCGGGCACCTCCACCTGCAGATCGATCCGATCCAGCAGCGGCCCGGACAGGCGGCCCAGGTAGCTGCTGATTGCCTTGGGGGAGCAGGTGCACCGCCCGCTGGGGTGGCCGTACCAGCCGCACTTGCAGGGGTTCATGGCGCACACCAGCTGGAACCGGGCGGGATAGCGCATGGTGCCCGCCACCCGGGAGATCTGCACCACCCCGTCCTCCAGGGGCTGACGCAGCACCTCCAGCGTGTCCCGGCGGAACTCGGGCAGCTCGTCCAGGAACAGGATGCCGTTGTGGGCCAGGCTGATCTCCCCGGGCCGGGGGACGGAGCCGCCCCCGGACAGGGCGGCGGAAGAGACGGTATGATGGGGGGAGCGGAAGGGCCGCCGGGTGAGCAGGGGGTGCCTGCGGTCGGTCATCCCCGCCACGCTCCAGATCCGGGTGGCCTCCAGCGCCTCGGCGCGGGTCATCTCCGGCAGGATGGAGGGCAGGCGCTTGGCCAGCATGCTCTTGCCCGCCCCGGGCGGGCCCACCATCAGAATGTGGTGCCCTCCGGCGGCGGCGATCTCCAGCGCCCGCTTGACGTGCTCCTGCCACTTGACGTCGGCAAAGTCCAGGTCGGCCAGATCGTCCTCCTCCTGGCTCCAGACCGGGGCGGGCGGGATGGGCTCGCGGCCCTGCAGGTGGGCGATGAGCTGCTCCACCCGCTCCACCGGGTAGACCTCCAGGCCCCCGGCCAGGGTGGCCTCCGGGGCGTTGTCCGCCGGAACATAGAGCGCCCGCACCCCGGATGCCCGGGCCCGCAGGGCCATAGGCAGCATCCCCCGCACCGGACGCACCTGTCCGTTCAGGCCGATCTCCCCCACAAAGGCGGCCCGGGACAGGTCGGCCCGCAGCGCCCCGGCGGCGGACAGGATGCCCAACAGGATGGGCAGGTCGTAGACCGTGCCCTCCTTCTTCCGATCCGCCGGGGAGAGGTTGACGGTGATGCGGGAGACGGGAAAGCCGTAGCCGCTGTTGTGGATGGCGGCGCGTACCCGCTCCTTGGACTCCTTCACCGCCGCGTCGGGCAGGCCCACCAGCTCAAAGGCGGGCAGGCCGCCGGAGAGATCGCACTCCACCTGGACGTCATAGCCGTCGATGCCGTGCAGACCCAGGGAATGGATGTTGACCACCATGGGCAGCGCTCCTTTCAATTCGTGTCATGTCCAAAAAATGACTCTTTCGACTATTCTATACCACGCGCCGACGCTTTGCAAGGCCCTCCCCGCGGGGAGGGCGGGGCGGAAGGGACTTCCACGCTGATGAACATTTTGTAAATAATGCCGCCAGCCCCCACTCCGGGGCAGCAGAGTGATTGATTTTGCCCATTTTCTATGCTAAGATTGCATGCAATGAATTTAACGCCGCCTTAGCGGCTCCTGTTCCGGAGGGACCCGTTTCATGATCAAGCTCAGTGTTAAAAAGCCATATCTCACCCTGGTGGCGGTGACCGTTGTCCTGATGCTGGCCGCCGTCAGCCTGACCCGGATGACCACCGACCTGCTGCCCACCATCAGCACCCCCTATATCATGGTGGTCACCACCTACCCCGGGGCCAGTCCGGAGCGGGTGGAGATGGATGTCACCGACCCGCTGGAGAGCGCCCTCGGCACCGTCAACGGGGTGGAGAACGTCACCTCCACCAGCGCGGAGAATTTCAGCCTCATCACCCTGGAGTTTGAGGATGACACCGACATGGACTCCGCCCTGGTCAAGGTCAACACCGCCATCGACACGGTGGAGGGCAATCTGCCCGAGCTGTGCTCCACCCCCAACCTGCTGGAGATCAGCATGGATATGCTGGCAACCATGTATGTGGCGGTGGAACGGGACGACATGGACGTCTACGAGCTCACCGACTACGTCAGCGACACCCTCACCCCCTATTTCCAGCGCCAGACCGGCGTGGCAAACGTCACCACCCTGGGCCTGGTGGAGGAGAGCGTGGAGATCCGCATCAACCCCGATAAGGTGAGCCAGATCAACGACAAGCTGGCCGCCCAGGTGGCCGAGCGGCTGAACGACGCCAAGGCGGAGCTGGACGACGCCCAGGCGGAGCTGGACCGCGGCAAGGCGGAGCTGGAGAACGGCAAGACGGAGCTGGAGAACACCCAGACCTCCACCGCCAACCAGCTGGCCGAGGCCACCAAGCAGATGAACGAGGCCCTTGCCACCCAGTCCGCCTACAACTCCATCCTCGCCAGCCAGCAGGCCAATATCGTCGCCCTCCAGACCGAGCTGCAGGCCTATCAGGACGCCGGGGTGGTGGACAGCTATAACCAGATCAACGACATGTTCGCCTCCCTCCACGACTCCGTCACCGATCCGGACGCCTATACCGACACCTATAACGCCGCCTACGACGCCGCCCTGATCGAGGCGGTGCAGCAGCAGGCGGACAACGCCGCCCTGGAGATCACCGTCACCGCCGACAACGTGCAGGAGGTCTTTGACCAGCTGGACGCCGTGGCCCAGGCCGCAGCCCAGACCGCCGCCGCAGCCCAGGGCGCCCTGGCCGCCGCCGCCCAGGGGTACACCATCGCCACCGGCATCCCCACCGACATCGCCGACGCCCTGGCCAATCCCGACAAGCTGGAGACCGCCCGCCAGATGCTCTCCGCCGCCGGACAGGACGAGGCGGCCCAGATGCTGACGGCGGACAATCTCTCCCAGCTCAGCAACATCGTCAACACCCGCATCCCCCAGATCGAGGGGGAGCTGAACAACCTCCAGGTGGAGGCCGCCGCCAACCAGGCGGTGCTGGAAGGGGTGAACTCCGTCCTCTCCGCCGCCCTGGACAACTACGCCCAGATGGAGGCGGGCAAGATGGCCGCCTCCATCGGGTTCAGCACCGCCTCCGCCAACATCGCCTCCGGCGAGAGCGCCCTGGAGCAGGCCCAGGCCCAGCTGGACGAGGCGGCCAAGGCCTATGAGGACGCCCGGGACGCCGCCCTGAAGGCCGCCAACCTGGATCAGGTGGCCAATATCTCCACCCTGTCCAGCCTGATCTACGCCCAGAACTTCACCATGCCCGCCGGATACATCGACGACGCCGAGGACAACCAATGGCTGCTCAAGGTGGGCGACGAGTTCGACAGCGTGGAGGAGCTGCGCGACCAGGTGCTCACCAACATCGACGGCATCGGGGACATCACCCTGGGCGACGTGGCCGACGTCACCGTCATTGACAACGCCGCCGACAGCTACGCCCGGATGAACGGCAAGGACGCGGTGCTGCTGTCCATCTATAAGGGCAGCACCGCCGGCACCAGCGCCGTCTCCAAGACCTGCAATGAGGCCATCGCCGACCTGATGGCGGAGCAGCCCGACCTGCACATCACGGTGCTGATGGATCAGGGCGACTACATCCAGATCTTCCTGTCCTCCATCATGAGCAACATGATCTTCGGCGCGCTGCTGGCCGTGCTGGTGCTGGCCCTGTTCCTGCGCTCCGTCCGGCCCACCCTGGTGGTGGCCTTCTCCATCCCCTTCAGCGTGCTGGTGGCGGTGCTCATCATGTACTTCACCGGCATCACCCTGAACATCATGAGCATGTCCGGCCTGGCCCTGGGCATCGGCATGCTGGTGGATAACTCCATCGTGGTCATCGAGAATATCTACCGCCTGCGGGGCCGGGGCATCCCCGCCCCCCGGGCCGCCGTGCAGGGCGCCAAGCAGGTGGCCGGAGCCATCATCTCCTCCACCATCACCACCGTCTGCGTCTTCCTGCCCATGATCTTCACCTCCGGCATGGTGCGGGAGCTGATGGTGCCCTTCGCCCTGACCATCTCCTTCGCCCTGCTGGCCAGCCTGGTGGTGGCCCTGACCGTGGCCCCCACCATGAGCAGCGTCCTCTTCCGCCGGGCCCAGCCCAAGGAGAGCAAGCTCTTCGCCGCCCTGCTCCGGGGCTACGGCAAGGCGCTGGACTTCTGCCTGCGGCGCAAGTTCGTCCCCCTGGGGGTGGCGGTGCTGCTGCTGGCCTTCTCCATCTATCAGGTGGCCCAGATGGGCATCGTGCTGCTGCCCGAGATGAACAGCGACCAGATCTACCTCGCCGTCTTCATGGACGAGGACACCCCCATGGAGGACTGCTACGCCCGGGCGGACGACCTGTCCCAGAAGCTGCTGGCGGTGGACGGCGTGGAGGAGGTCGGCGCCATGACCAACCTCTCCGGGGTCATCAGTACCTCCCTGGTCAGCACCAGCAACAACTACCTGAACTACACCTATTACCTGGTGCTGGATGAGTCGGTGGACACCACCGACGAGCTGGACGACGTCACCGGACGGATCGAGACGATGATGGAGCAGGAGACGGGGCTGACCTACTCCCTGGCCCAGAGCTCCATGGGTGATATGTCCTCCCTGCTGGCCAGCGGCCTGAGCGTCAGCCTCTACGGCCAGGATGTGGATCAGCTCGCCGCGGTGGCCAAGGACGTGATGGCCATGGCGGAGAGCATCGAGGGCTTCTCCGACGCCTCCGACGGCCAGGAGGACGGCGACGCCGTGATCCACCTCGCCGTGGACAAGGACGAGGCCATGCGCCACGGTCTGACCGTCGCCCAGATCTACTCCGCCATCAACAGCCGCCTGACCACCCAGCAGGTGGCCGCCACCATCACCATCGACGGGGAGGAGATGCGCGTCACCGTGGTGGACGAGAGCAAGCTGCTCACCGCGGAGAACCTGCTGGACGTGGAGCTGGACACCACCACCGTGGACGAGGACGGCGCCACCGTCAACGAGACCCACGCCCTGGGCGAGTTCGCCGAGGTGGAGCACACCACCGGCCTGGCCTCCATCCGCCGGGAGAACGGCGCCCATGTCTTGACCGTCACCGCCACCACGGAGGAGGGCTATAACACCACCCGCCTGGCCCAGCAGCTGCAGACCAAGCTGGACAACTATCAGGCCCCCAAGGGCGTCACCATCGAGATCGCGGGCGAGGCCGAGGAAGTAAACGACATGCTCTCCCAGATGATCAACCTGCTGCTGCTGGGCGCGGCGCTGGTCTACCTGGTCATGGTCGCCCAGTTCCAGAGTCTGCTCTCCCCCTTCATCATCCTCTTCACCGTCCCCCTGGCCTTTACCGGCGGCCTGATCGGCATGCTGATCTTCGGGGATCAGCTCTCCATCGTCAGCCTGCTGGGCTTCCTGGTGCTGCTGGGCACCGTGGTCAACAACGGCATCGTCTTCGTGGACTACACCAACCAGCTCCGGCTGGGCGGCCTGGGCAAGCGGGAGGCGCTGATCGCCACGGGCCAGGCTCGGATGCGGCCCATCCTCATGACCGCCCTGACCACCATCCTCTCCATGAGCACCATGATGTTCTCCCGGGATCTGACCGCCAACATGAGCCGCGGCATGGCCGTGGTGGTGGCGGGTGGCCTGCTCTACGCCACCCTGATGACTCTGTTCATCGTGCCGGTCATGTACGACCTGCTTTACCGCCGCCAGCCCAAGGTGATCGACGTGGGGGACGACCTGGACGACGCCCCCGACGACGCGGCGGAATACCTGGCCGCCCTGGAGCAGCAGGACGGCGAGTGACCCCGCCTCTCTCTTCACGCTTCTCTTTTCTCTCTTCTCTGTTTTGGCCTCCCCCAGGGGAGGCCAAAACTTTTCCTTCCCCCGCCCCGGGAGATGTGATAAACTGGAGGAAACCGAAACTCCGAGGTGCTCAAGTTGAAACGACTGCTGGTCTACCTGACCGACTACAAAAAAGAATGCGTCATCGCCCCGGCCTTCAAGATGCTGGAGGCGCTGTTTGACCTGCTGGTGCCCCTGGTGATGGCCGCCATCATCAACACCGGCATCCCCGCCGGGGACACGCGCTTCATCCTCTCCCGCTGCGGCGTGCTGGTGCTGCTGGGGGTGGTGGGCCTGACGTGCAGCATCACCGCCCAGTATTTCGCCGCCGTGGCAGCGGTGGGATTCAGCGCCAGGGTGCGCCGCGCCCTCTTTTCCCATATCCAGCGCCTGCGCGCGGAGCAGCTGGACAGCGTCGGCCCCGCCGCCCTCATCACCCGGATGACCAGCGACGTCACCCAGGTGCAGAACGGGGTCAATATGGCCCTGCGGCTGCTTCTGCGCTCCCCCTTCATCGTGCTGGGCAGCCTGGTGCTGGCCTTCACCATCGACCTGCGCTGCGCCCTGGTCTTCGCCGTCACCGTGACCGTCCTGTTCGTCATCGTCTTCGGCATCATGGCCCTGACCATCCCGGGCTACCGGCAGGTGCAGAGCGGCCTGGACGCCGTCACCGCCAAGACCCGGGAGAACCTGACCGGCGTACGGGTGGTGCGGGCCTTCCACCGGGAGGAGGACGAGCGCGCCGCCTTCCGGGCGAAAAACGACGCCCTCAACCGTGCCCAGCGCAGCGTGGGCCATCTCTCCAGCCTGATGAATCCCCTGACCTATGTGGTCATCAACCTGGCCCTGATCGGGGTGCTGTGGTTCGGCGGACTGAGCATCCAGTCCGGTACCCTGCGGCAGGGGGACGTCATCGCCCTGGTCAACTACCTCACCCAGGTGCTGGTGGAGCTGGTCAAGCTGGCCAACATGATCGTGCTGCTCACCCGCTCCCTGGCCTCCGCCGGGCGCATCGCCGACGTGCTGGCCCTGCCCGTCGGGGAGCAGGCCGGGGACGCCGCCGTGGAGGAGCGCGGCGAGGCCGTGCGTTTCGACGGCGTCGGCATCGCCTACGCCGGCAGCTGCAAGGAGAGCCTCTCCGGCGTTACCTTCACCGCCCGGTGGGTCCAGACCATCGGCGTCATCGGCGGCACCGGCAGCGGCACGTCCACCCTTGTCAGCCTGATCCCCCGGCTCTACGACGCCACCGCCGGAACCGTCTCCGTCTTTGGCCGCCCTGTGGCCGACTATGACCCCCGCGCCCTGCGCCGGGCGGTGGGGGTGGTGCCCCAGCGCGCCCAGCTCTTCTCCGGCACCATCCGCTCCAACCTCTGCTTCGGCGCGGAGGGGGAGGTCTCCGAGGATCTCCTCTGGGCTGCCCTGGAGACCGCCCAGGCTGCGGAGTTCGTCCGCGGCAAGCCCCTGGGCCTGGACGAGCCGGTGGAGCAGGGGGGGCGCAACCTCTCCGGCGGCCAGCGCCAGCGCCTGACCATCGCCCGGGCCCTGGTTCCCCAGCCCCCGATCCTGATTCTGGACGACAGCGCCAGCGCCCTGGACTATGCCACCGACGCCCGGCTGCGCCGGGCTCTGCGGGAGCTGCCCGGTTCCCCCACCGTGTTCATCGTCTCCCAGCGGGTCTCCTCCCTCCAGCACGCCGACCTCATCCTGGTGCTGGACGACGGCCAGGTGGTGGGCCATGGGGTCCACCGCGAGCTGCTGCAAACCTGCCCCGTCTACCGGTAGATCTATGAGAGCCAGTTCCAGCGGGGAGGTGAAGGGGCATGAAGCGCCAAACCTCCACCCTCCGGCGGGTGCTGCGCTACATCCGCCCCTACTGGCTGTTTCTGGCCCTGAGCCTGCTCGCCGCCGCCCTCAGCGTGGCCACCCAGCTCTATGTCCCCATCCTCACCGGCGACGCCATCGACTTCATGGTCGCCCGGGGAGCGGTCGATCTCGCCCACGTCCTGCTGATCTGCCGCAACATCGCCGCCACCATCGCCGTCACCGCCCTGGCCCAGTGGGCCATGGGCGTGTGGAACAACCATGTGGCCTTCGGCGTCACCCGGGATCTGCGCCGGGCGATGATGGACAAGCTCCAGTCCCTCCCCCTCTCCACCCTGGACAGCCACGCCACCGGCGACCTGCTCAGCCGCATGGCCGCCGACGTGGATCAGTTCTCCGACGGCCTGCTGATGGGCTTCACCCAGCTCTTCACCGGGGTGCTGACCATTCTGGGCACCCTGCTCTTCATGCTCCTGGTCAACCCGCCCATCACCGCCGTGGTGGTGCTGGTCACCCCCCTGAGCCTGGTGGTGGCCGCCTGGATCGCCCGGCACAGCTACCGCAGCTTCCAGGCCCAGAACCGGGTGCGGGGGAGCCAGACCGCCTTTGTCAACGAGATGATCGAGGGTACCCGGGTGGTGCGCCTCTTCGGCCGGGAGGCGCAGACGCTGGAGGAGTTCGACGACCTCAACGAGCAGCTGCGCCAGGTCAGCCAGCGGGCGGTCTTCCTGTCCAGCCTGACCAACCCCGCCACCCGCTTCGTCAACGGCGTGGTCTACGCCGGGGTGGGGCTGGTGGGTGCCCTGAGCGCCATCGGCCTGATGCCCGGCGCGGCCATCACGGTGGGGGAGCTCTCCATCTTCTTGAGCTATGCCAACCAGTACACCAAGCCCTTCAACGAGATCTCCGGCGTCGTCACCGAGCTGCAGAATGCCCTGAGCTGTGCCGCCCGCATCTTCGAGCTGCTGGACGCCCCCGCCCAGACCCCGGACGCCCCCGACGCCATTCCCCTCGCCCCGGAGCAGGTGGACGGCCGGGTGGCGCTGGAGGACGTCTCCTTCCGCTATGTGCCGGAGCGGCCGCTGATCCAGGACTTCTCCCTTTCCGTCCAGCCGGGCCAGCGGGTGGCCATCGTCGGCCCCACGGGCTGCGGCAAGACCACCCTCATCAACCTGCTCATGCGCTTTTACGACGTGGACGGCGGCTCCATCTCGGTCTCCGGGCGGGACATCCGCTCCATCACCCGGCCCTCCCTGCGCCGCAGCTACGGCATGGTGCTCCAGGAGACCTGGCTCAACGCCGGCACCGTGGCGGAGAACATCGCCTATGGAAGGCCCGACGCCACGGCGGAGGAGATCGAGGCCGCCGCCCGGGCCGCCCACGCCCACGGCTTCATCTCCCGCCTGCCCCAGGGCTACCAGACCGTGCTGGGGGAGGACGGCGGTTCCCTCAGCCAGGGGCAGAAGCAGCTGCTCTGCATCGCCCGGGTGATGCTCTGCCTGCCCCCGATGCTCATTCTGGACGAGGCCACCTCCTCCATCGACACCCGCACCGAGGTGCGCATCCAGGACGCCTTCGCCCGCATGATGGAGGGCCGCACCAGCTTCATCGTCGCCCACCGCCTGTCCACCATCCGCAGCGCCGACATCATCCTGGTCATGCGGGACGGCCACATCGTGGAGCAGGGCGATCACGACGCGCTGCTGGCCCGGGGCGGCTTCTATGCCCAGCTCTACCAGAGCCAGTTCGACGGGCTTGAAATTTAGCCACCCATGTGCAAACCACATAAAATATTCATTGTAATTTGCCTGTGCATTGTTTATAATGGGAGATAATCAGAATCGAGGAGGCGGCAACCCATGAAACAGGATTTCTACTATCCTTCCAAAGACGGCCAGACCCAGATCCATGCCATCGAGTGGAGCCCCGACGCACAGCCCCGGGCGATCCTCCAGATCTGCCACGGCATGGTGGAGTACATCGGGCGCTATGACGGCTTTGCCCGCTTCCTGGCGGAGCAGGGCTTCTATGTGGTGGGCAACGACCACCTGGGCCATGGCGAGTCGGTGCGCAGCGACGACCTGCACGGCTACTTCCACGCCACCCATGGCAACGAGTACGTCATCGGCGACATCCACACCCTGCGGGAGATGACCCAGGAGAAATTCCCCGGCGTGCCCTACTTCATGCTGGGCCACAGCATGGGCTCCTTCCTGGTGCGGCAGTATATCGAGCTGCACGGCACCGGGCTGAAGGGCGTCATCATCATGGGCACCGGCACCCAGCCCCCCGCCGTGCTCAAGGCGGGCAAGGCCCTGTGCAAGGTCATCGCCAGATTCAAGGGCTGGACGCACCGCAGCGAGACGGTGAACAACACCGCCCTGGGGGCCTACAACAAGAAGTTTGAGCCCGCCCGCACCAGCGCCGACTGGCTGACAAAGGACGAGCAGATCGTGGACGCCTATCTGGCCGACCCCTGGTGCACCTTCGTCTTCACCGTCAACGCCTATTACTTCATGTTCTCCGGCATCGAGTTCATGCAGAAGCGGGAGAACATCGCCAAGGTGCCCAAGGACCTGCCCCTGCTGCTGGTCTCCGGCGCGGACGACCCGGTGGGCAGCTTTGGCAAGGGCGTGGAGCAGGCCTTCCAGGGCTATCTGGAGGCCGGAATCACCGACGTGCACATGAAGCTCTATCCCACCGACCGGCACGAGATCCTCAACGAGCTGGACCGCGCCCAGGTCTACGACGACCTGCGGGACTGGCTGGTGGGCCATTTGGAGGCCGCCCAAATTTAATTTTTGAAATTTCGTCAATTTCCTCTTGCATTTTCCGCGCGCTCTGCTATACTACTCTTAATACTTCTAAAAACAACTTGCGTAAAAGTTGCATCGAAATTAAAGGAGCGATTTATTATGGCAATGTCCCTCATTCACAAAGACGGCTGGAAGATCATCTATGACGACATGGGTGAGGCCGGCAAGGCGATCTGCGACGTCTCCGGCGACGGGGAGTATCTTGAGCTGCCCGATTCCATCACCGAGCTGCGCCATCACTCCTTTGACCGCATCAGCTGCCCCAACCTGGTGATGGTCGTCATTCCGGAGTCGGTCAAAAAGGCCCAGCGCAACACCTTCAACGGCTTTGGCGAGGAGCTGGAGGTGCTGGCCCTGGCCCCGGAGCGCCCGGAGGGCTTCTTCGAGGGCGAGTTCGACACCGAGCAGTATGAGGACGGCGGCATCTACACCGTCACCCACTACGGCAGCTGGCTGACCGCCACCATCGCCCTGGCCAACGTGGACGATCAGGGCCGCCGCATCTGGATGTCCAGCGAGACCCCGGACACCATCAAGCGCCCCTCCATCCGCTGGGGCTACGGCGGCTAAGCTGCGCGCAAGGCCCGTCCTTCCCAACGCGAAAAAGACCGCCCCTGACCCAAAGGTCAGGGGCGGTTTTGGTTTGTCGGTTTGTCGGTTCGCTCAGCCCAGACGGCGGATGCGCAGGCCGGCCTTGCTGGAGCTGACGTAGGTCACGCAGATGCCCCGGGAGGAGCTCAGCGCGCTGACCATCATGCCGTCGCCCAGATAGATGCCGATGTGTCCGCCGGAGGGGGAGCCGCTGGAGGTGTAGAAGACGATGTCTCCGGCCTCCGCCTCGTCATAGCTGACGGCCTTGCCCATGCTGGCCTGAGACCAGGAGGAGTGGGGCAGGCTGTACCCGAAGTGGGCGTAGACCTGCATGACGAAGCCGGAACAATCGCAGCCGTTGGTCAGGCTGGTGCCGCCCCAGACGTAGGGGTTGCCCACGAACTGCAGCGCATAGCTGGCGACGCTGGCCCCGATGGAGGAGGAGGGAACCGAGGGCGTCTCCGGCTCCGGTTCCGGTTCCGGTTCCGGCTCAGGCTCGGGGTCCGGATCGGCGACCGGAGTGCTGGGGGTGTCATCCTCGGGCTCGGTGACCGCAGGGGTCTCCTCGGCGGGGGTCGTGGTCTCGGCAGGCGAGGTGGTCTCCGTCGGGGGCTGTGCCTCGGCGGCTCTCTGGGCGGCCTCCCGCTCCTGGGCTGCCTTGCGCTCGGCGGCGGCCTTCCGGGCGGCCTCCTCCTCGGCGGCCTTGCGGCGCAGCTCCTCCTGCTGGCGCTCCAGCGCCGCCTTGGTGGCGGCGATCTCGTTGTTCAGCTCGCTGCGCTCCTCCTCCAGCTCGGCGAGCTGGGCGGCGTAGACGCTCTGGTTGGACTGGATCTCCGCGATCAGGGCGTCGTTCTTGGCGGAGGCGGCCTCGATATCGGCCTCCTCCTGCTCCAGCTCGTTGAGGGCGGCCTGCTGTCCGGCCAGCTCGGTCTCCAGCTGGGCCTCGTAGGCGGCGACCTCCTCCCGCGCGGCGGTGAGGGCGTCCACCACGCCGTTGTCGTAGTGGACGACATCGCGGATGAAGTTCAGACGATCCAGCAGGTCGGAGAAGCTGGCGGCGTCAAAGAGAATGGACCAGTATGTAAAGCTGCCGTCCTCCTCCAGGTCGCGCACCCGCTCGCAGAAGAGCTCATAATAGCTCTGCTCCTTCTCCCGGGCGGTGGCCAGCTCCACCCGAGTGTCGGCGATCTTGACCTCGTAGGTGTCGATCAGATCCTGGGTGTCGTTGATCTGCTGGGAGAGCAGGCCCATCTGCTGCTGATAGAGCAGGGCCTGGCTCAGGGCGGAGTTTTCCTGCCGCTCCAGCTCGTTGATCTCGGACTGGACGGAGCTCATCTGGCTGGAGACCTGGGAGCGCTGCTTCTCCAGGGCGTCAATATCCGCCTGGGTGACGGCGCTGGCGACGGGGATCGCCGTCAAAAACAGCGCGCAGGACAGGCCCAGCGCGGCCAGCCGCTTGCCAATTCGGCGGGAAAAAGAATGGGGCATCGGGATCACCCTTTCTATCAATACACGGGTTGATGGTTATGTCTACCTGACATACTAACAAAAGCTTTGCCCTTTGTCAACAATTAACGGCGAAAAAGTGTAAATTTTCGATGAATTTCCGGCGATAAAATACGAAGGGGCGAGGACGGTATCAAAAAGTTACAATTATAAACTTTTATCTACCTCCGGGATAATGTGCCCTTCCGCCGGAATCTTTGGGCAGTTTTCCCCTTTTCAGGGCGAAAAAGTGCGATTATAATGAATGCAGCACAATCCGGACGCCGTCCGGGCGAGGAAAAGAGGGATTTTCGCTTGTTCTCCAACCGCGATTTGCGCAAACTGCTGGTTCCCCTGGTGCTGGAGCAGATCCTCTCCGGCTTCATGGGCATTGTGGACACCATGATGGTCACCCGGGTGGGGGACACCGCCCTGTCCGCCGTCTCCTGCGTGGACGCCATCAACACCCTGCTGTTCTATCTGCTCTCCGCCCTGGCCAACGGGGGCACCATCGTCTGCTCCCAGTACCTGGGCCGCAAAGACCGCGCCAGCGCAGAGCGGGCCGGAGCCCAGGTCTTTCTGGTCTCCTTCTCCCTCTCCACAGCCCTGACCGTCCTCTTTCTGATCTTCCGGGCCGGGCTGCTCTCCCTGATCTTCGGCCAGGTGGAGCCGGTCATCATGACCCAGGCCCTGCAATACTTCCGCATCACCGCCCTGAGCTATCCCTTCCTCGCCCTGGCCCAGACCAGCGCCGCCCAATTCCGGGCCGCGGGCAACGCCCGTCTGCCCATGCTGACCGCCCTGGGGGCCAACCTCATCAACGTCGGGGGCAACGCCTGGCTGATCTTCGGCTGCGGCCTGGGGGTGACGGGGGCGGCGCTGGCCACCCTGGCCTCCCGAGTGGTGCAGGCGGTGGTGCTGCTGGCCTTTCAGCATCGGAGCGATCAGGTCATCCCCTTCCGCAACTACCGTACCATCCGCCCCGATCGGGCGCTGATCGGCATGATCTGCCGGGTGGCGGTGCCCAACGCGCTGGAGTATTCCCTGTTCCAGCTGGGGCGGCTGCTG
>JAFVAS010000164.1 GCA_017480395.1 Oscillospiraceae bacterium
GTGCCCATCTTTGAGTACACCCCCATGCAGGTCAAGCAGGCGGTGGTGGGCTATGGCAAGGCGGATAAGAAGCAGGTTATGCTGATGACCCAGCGGCTGCTGCGTATGAACAAGATCCCCCGCCCGGACGACGCCGCCGACGCCCTGGCCATCGCCATCTGCCATGCCCGGGCCGCCACCTCCCAGCTCAACCGCGAGCGCGTCTTTGACGCCAGCAGATATTCCACCCGGTAACACCCGAATACTCGAACACCCGAAGAAGGGGAGAGACGCGATATGTTTTACTATCTCAGCGGCGTGGTCGCCCATAAGGAGCCCTATCTCGCCGTCATCGACTGCGGCGGCGTGGGCTACGCCTGCCATACCACGACCTATACCCTCTCCGGCCTGAACCACGGGGAGAAGGCCAAGCTCTTCACCCACGTCAACGTCAAGGAGGACGCCATCGAGATCTATGGCTTCGGCACCGCCGAGGAGCTGCACCTCTTCAAGCTGCTGATCGGCGTCTCCGGCGTGGGGCCCAAGGCGGCGCTGGCCATCCTCTCCGCCAACACGCCGGCCAACCTGGCGATGAACATCATCACCGGCAATGAAAAGGCCCTCACCGCCGCCCCCGGCGTCGGCAAGAAGATCGCCCAGCGGGTCATCCTGGAGCTGAAGGACAAGCTGGCCAAGGGCCAGACCCAGGCGGCGGGGGAGAGCTACTCCGGCGCGGGGGTCACCGTCATTCCGGAGAACAAGGCCAGCGAGGCCGCCGCCGCCCTCCAGGTGCTGGGCTACTCCCGGGAGGAGGTCAACCAGGCGCTGCGGGGCATTGATCTGGAGAATCAGACCCTGGAGCAGATCATCCGCGCCGCCTTACGGGGCATGGCTGCGAATGTGAAGTGAGGTGTGAGGCATGAGCATCGATTTTTCCAACGACACCCTGGAGACCTCGCCCTCCATCGTCACCACCTCCCTGACCCGGGAGGACGAGAACGAGTTCTCCCTGCGGCCCAAAACCCTGCGGGAGTACATCGGCCAGGAGAAGGCCAAGGGCAACCTCTCGGTCTTTATTGAGGCCGCCCGGATGCGGCAGGAGCCGCTGGATCATGTGCTGCTCTACGGCCCGCCGGGCCTGGGCAAGACCACCCTGTCCGGCATCATCGCCAACGAGATGGGGGTCAATATCCGCATCACCTCCGGCCCGGCCATCGAGAAGCCGGGGGATCTGGCCGCTCTGCTGACCAACCTCAATGAGAACTACATCCTCTTCGTGGACGAGATCCACCGCCTGAACCGCTCGGTGGAGGAGATCCTCTATCCCGCCATGGAGGACTATGCCATCGACATCATCATCGGCAAGGGCCCTTCCGCCAACTCCATCCGCCTCGACCTGCCCCGGTTCACCCTGATCGGCGCCACCACCCGGGCCGGGTCCCTCTCCGCGCCGCTGCGGGACCGCTTTGGGGTCAACCTGCGCCTGGAGCTCTACACCACCGAGGAGCTGACCCAGATCGTCACCCGTTCCGCCGGGATTCTGAACGTCCCCATCGAGGAGGACGGCGCGGTGGAGATCGCCCGTCGCTCCCGGGGCACCCCGCGTATCGCCAACCGGATGCTGCGCCGGGTGCGGGACTTTGCCCAGGTCATCGCCGGCGGCGTCATCACCCGCGGCGTGGCGGATCAGGCCCTGACCGCTCTGGAGGTGGACTATCTCGGCCTGGACAACGTGGATCGCCGGATGCTCCGGGCCATCATCGAGAACTATAATGGCGGGCCGGTGGGACTGGAGACCCTGGCCGCCACCATCAATGAGGAGGCCATCACCCTGGAGGATGTCTATGAGCCCTATCTGCTCCAGAACGGCTTTCTGACCCGCACCCCCCGGGGACGGTGCGTCACCCGGAAGGCCTATGAGCACCTGGGCATCCCCTTTTTCGGGCAGGAGAGCTTCACTTGAACGCCCGGAATCGGGAGAAATTGGTGTGTGATTGTGGAAAATGGTAAAATTCGACGTTATTTTCTAGCAAAAATCGGGGTTGTTGCATAAAAAACTATTGACTTTTTGGGAAAGACTGCTATATTAGTAGTAAGTTATTTGTGGTGTGTTGGTATGAATGAGCAGACTGAGCAATTTTCTGAGTGTTCCGATGCCGAGCTGGCTGCGTTGGCCAGAGGGGGAGACGCCCTCGCCGAGGAGGCGCTGGTGCTCCGCTTCGGCTGGCTGGTGCGGGCCTGTGCCCGTCCGCTGTTCCTGATGGGCGGCGACAGCGAGGATCTGGTTCAGGAGGGGATGATGGGTCTGCTGGCTGCCGTGCGGGAGTTTGACCGCGACCGCGGCGTCACCTTCCGCACCTATGCGGAGACCTGTATCCGCAACCGGCTGCACTCCGCCGTCAAGGCGGCCGCCCGGGATAAACACACCCCGCTCAACAGCTATGTCCCCTTGGAAACCGCTCTTTTGGACGGCGCCGACTCAGATGATGCCTCCGCCGCAAACAGGAGCCAGGACGACCCGGAGACCCTTATGATCCGTCGGGAGGATATGCAGGAGCGTTTGGATCAACTCTACCGGCAGCTCTCTCCCCTGGAGACCCGGATCCTCCAGCTCTATCTCAGCGGCCGCTCCTATGCGGAGATTGCCCAGGCCTGCAACAGGCCGCTGAAAAGCGTGGACAACGCCGTGCAGCGCATTCGGCGCAAGGTGGCGCGGCAAAGCTGACTTCGGCGACATCAGCCCAGGGCTGATCGCATATACCAAGCCTGCAAAGGCAGAAATCGTCAAAAAAGAGAGGGTAAAAACAATGTTTGAAGACAAGACTCTTGTGTGCAAGGAATGCGGTAAGGAATTCGTGTTCACCGCCGGCGAGCAGGAATTTTATGCCGAGCGCGGCTTCCAGAACGAGCCCCAGCGCTGCAAGCCCTGCCGTGATGCCCGCAAGAACGCGGCCCGTGGCCCCCGCGAGTATTTCACCACCGTCTGCGCCAGCTGCGGCGGCGAAGCCCGCGTCCCCTTCGAGCCCAAGTCCGACCGTCCCGTCTACTGCAGCGAGTGCTTCTCCCGCATGCGTGAGCAGGGCTGAGAGGAACCGTTCGTCTGTATCCCGGACCGCTGAGCATGCCCTTGCGTTCCGCTGAAGCCGATGGATTCCTTTTTTCCAATTGTTTTACTTGCAATTGCATGGAATCTTGGTTATAATAGCTTCAGCACAACGAGGAGGCTGTTTTTATGGCTACTATTACAAAAGACACCATCATCGGCGATATCCTGGACATCGCGCCTGAGACCGCTCCGCTGTTCATGTCCATCGGCATGCACTGCCTTGGCTGCCCCGCTTCCCGCGGCGAGACCGTGGAGGAGGCCTGCATGGTGCATGGCATCGATCCGGACGCGATGCTGGAGGAGCTGAATAAGCTCGTCAAGGACTGAGACAGAGAATAAGCAGCGCAAGTACATTGCGCTGCTTTTCTTGTGCCCGTAGAGAACGTGATGAAACAGATCGAATTGACAAACCGCCTCTCCGCCGTGGCCGACCTGGTGCCCCGGGGGGCGAGGCTCTGCGACGTGGGCACCGACCACGCCTATCTCCCCACGGCGCTGCTGCTGCGGGGAGAGATTTTGCGCGCCGTCGTCACCGACCTGCGGCCCGGCCCGCTGGAGCACGCCCGCCGCACCGCGGCGAAATACAACGTGACGGATCGGATGGACTTCCGCCTTTGTGACGGCCTGACCGGCGTCGGGGCGGGGGAGTGTGACGCCGTCACCATCGCCGGAATGGGGGGCGAGACCATCGCCCATATCCTCTCCGACGCACCCTGGGTTCGGGAGGGGAAGGCGCTGATCCTCCAGCCCCAGAGCACCCACCCGGTGCTGCGCCGCTTTTTGCAGCGCTCCGGCTACCGCATCCGCTCTGAGCGGGTGGCCCGGGAGGGGGGACGGTGGTACACGGTGATGGAGGTCTCCGGCGGGGAGATGGCCCCGCTGACCCCGGGCCAGGAGGCTGCGGGCCGGCGGGAGGACTGGATCGACCAGCCGGAGCGGCGCGGTTATCTGGCCTGGCTGTGCGCCGGGCTGCGGCGGCAATGCGAGGGGCTGGGCCGTTCCGCCAAGCCGGAGGACGCCCTGCGCCTTGCGTGGATGCGCCGGGCGCTGGAGGAGCTGGAGCCCATTGTGCGGCACCCTGAGTGAAACCGGCGAAAAATCGGAAAATCGGGAAAGTCGCCGGGAATGGCTTGCAAGACGGCAAAATTTGTGCTATATATGTAATGTTATATTTTATTACTCATTTCATTTTTCTAGGAGGAACACCCAATGTCCGGACATTCCAAGTGGCATAATATTCAGAAGACCAAGGGCGCGGCCGACGCCAAGCGCTCCGCCACCTTCACCAAGATCGCCAAGGAGATGATCGTCGCCGTCAAGCAGGGCGGCAGCGGCGACCCCAAGAACAACTCCCGCCTGGCCACCGTCGTCGCCAAGGCGAAGGCCGCCAACATGCCCAACGACAACATCAAGCGCACCATCGAGAAGGCCCTGGGCGCGGGCAGCACCGACAGCTACGAGTCCCTGACCTACGAGGGCTACGGCCCCTCCGGCGTGGCCGTCATCGTCGAGACGCTGACCGACAACCGCAACCGCACCGCCCCCAACATCCGCCATCTCTTTGACAAGTATAACGGCAACCTGGGCGCCACCGGCTGCGTCTCCTGGTCCTTTGACCAGAAGGGCGTCATCGTCATCGACAACGAGGACGGCGACCTGGACGAGGATGAGGTCATGATGGCCGCCCTGGAGGCCGGCGCCGACGACCTGAAGAACGAGGGCGACGTCTTCACCGTCTACACCGCGCCGGAGGCCTTTAACGATGTGGCCGCCGCGCTGGAGACCGCCGGGTTCACCTTCGTCTCCGCCCAGCTGGAGATGGTGCCCCAGACCTATGTCAAGCTCACCGACGAGAAGGACATCAAGAACATGACCAAGCTCATCGAGCTGCTGGAGGACGACGACGACGTCCAGAACGTCTGGCACAACTGGGAGCAGGAGGACTGACCCGGGCAGGAGCGAATAACAAGCCAGACCATGCA
>JAFVAS010000165.1 GCA_017480395.1 Oscillospiraceae bacterium
ACCCTCCGGGATGGTGACGGTGCGCAGATTCTCATATTTGGCGTGGACGATATCATAAAACGCACCGTCGTTCATTTTCGTCACGCCGCTGGGGACGGTCAGATCCGTGATGCTGGAATCCACGCAGTCGTAGAGGACGTGATTCACGACGATCAGCCCCTGGTTGTCGGCCAGGCCGCTGCAATCCTGGAACACATGATACCCAACGCTGGCCCCGACGGGGATGGAGATGCTGGTCAGGGACTCACACCCCTGAAAGGCGGACTCCCCAACGCTGGTCAGGCCGGAGCCGCCGATGACCTCGGTCAGATTATAGCAATTGAAAAACGCGCCGCTTGTGATGCTGGTCACGCTGCGGGGGATGGTGACGTCAGTCAGATTTCCAAAGCTTGCAAACATGTAAGAGGTATCACCGCCAATACTGGTGATGCCGTTCTCAATGACGACGGAGGTGACCACATCCTCCAGGCGCACCAGGTTATAGGAGCCGTCGCCCGGATACTCATAGTAGGTGTTGTAGTGGCCCTTGCCGGTGTTGAAGTCGATAGCGCCGGTGCCGGTGATGGTCAGGGTACCATTGCTGTCCAGGCTCCAGTCGGCGTTGTCGCCGCAGGTGCCGCTGGCAACTGTGCCCGATGCAAAGGCAGTGGCGGACAGGCAGATCGTCAGCGCCAGCAACGTCAAGGCCAGCATCAGGCCCCGCTTGATTGTTCTCTTCATATCTGTTCCCTCTTTCTGATTTGCGTTCGGTTTGATCGCGCTGCCCTCCCCTCGCCGATGTTTCCACCCAGAACCCACGGGAGAGACAGAGCCCTCCCGCGGGCCGGGTGGAAAGCAAAATACGCTGCGCAGGGCGATACCCTACACAGCGCAAGAAGGAACTTCTCGTTGCGGAGCGCACAAAAACGCATCACAAAATCACCCAACGCTTGAATCAGACATCGGAATCCTTTATAATGTGTCCTGTGCGGTACAGTCATAGACTGTTATGTAGGTGGTGCGACACCTGCTGAGGCTTGCGGGTGTTGCAGCACCCGTAAGCCACCGCATATTTGCTTTCCGTCGTTTATGATAACAAAAAATCCCACGCCGCGCAAGAGTGAATTGCGCTGTGTGGGATTTTTGCCAAAAGATCGGGGGCACAAGCGGGCGGGACAACGCAGGAAACCGTCATGTCAAGATATTTTTCTTCCCTAATGGGACAAGTTGTGCTATACTCTTCTATATAGTGCCATCATAGCACCATTTGATTCCCATCAGCAAGGAGCAATCCCAATGGCCGATTCCAATCGCCGCTCCCCCCGCCCGGAGGCGGAGGCCGACGGCATCATCGAGGGCCGCAACGCCGTGATCGAGGCGCTGCGCACCGGCGCAAGCATCGACAAGATCTATCTGCTCAAGGGGGAGACCGGGGCCGACCTGGGGCACATCGCCTCCACCGCCCGGGCCAAGGGCATTGTGGTGGTGGACGCCGACCGGCGCAAGCTGGACCGCATGAGTGTCACCCACGCCCACCAGGGGGTCATCGCCGTCGCCGCCGTGCGGGAATACGCCAGCGTGGACGACATTCTGGCCGCCGCCCGGGACAAGGGCGAGCCGCCGCTGATCGTCGTCTGCGACGAGCTGTCCGACCCCCACAACCTGGGGGCCGTCATCCGCACCGCCTGCTGCGCCGGGGCCCACGGGGTCATCATCCCCAAGCGCCGCTCCGCCGGGCTGACCGCCGTGGTCGCCAAGACCTCCGCCGGCGCCGTCAGCCACATTCCCGTGGCCCGCGTGCCCAACATCACCGCCCTGCTGGAGGAGCTGAAGCGCTCCGGCATCTGGGTCTTCGGCGCGGCCCCCCGGGGGGACACCTCCCTCTATCAGGCCGACCTGAAGGGCCCCGCCGCCATCGTCATCGGCAGCGAGGGGAGTGGTATGAGCCGCCTGGTGGCCCAGGCGTGCGATTTCACCGTCCGTATTACAATGAAAAGCGAGCTCGATTCCCTCAACGCCTCCGCCGCCGCCGCTGTGCTGCTCTACGAGGCGGTTCGCCAGCGGTTGAATTAATTTCGGAATCCCTGCGTTTGCGCTTTTCTCACAGGAGTTTTTTGCATGGCTGAACACGGCAAAAAACCGAATAACGAGCTCTACGACCTCAACGACCTGCTCAGCGGGGTGGAACCGGCAGAGGAATCGGTGGAGGACATTCTGGCGGAGATCTATGGCCGCCCCCGGGTCTCTCCCCCTCCCCCGCCGGAACCGGAGCCAGAGCCTGCTCCGAAGCCTGAACCAGAGCCAGAGCCATAACCAGAGCCTGAGCCTGAACCAGAGCCTGAGCCGGAGCCAGAACCCAAGCCAAAGCCGAAGGCGGAACCAAAGCCTGCGCCGGAGTCAAAGCCTGAGTCTGAGCCAGAACCCGAGCCGCAGAACGGACACAGGCTGCGGGTGCGGCTGCGCCCCCTTCCGCCGGAACCGGAGATCGAACCGGAGCCCGACCCTGAGCCCCCGGCAAAGCGGCCCGGCAAACGTCGGCGTGTGGTCGCCTTCCCCGGCACAGAGCTGCCGCCCCAGGAGCCGGAGCCGGAACCCGAGCCAGAGCCCGAGCCGGAATCCCCCTCCGCCTGGGTGGAGCCCAAGGCCAGCGACCTCCCGCCGGAGCTGCTGGAGGCGGTCTTTGCCGACGTGGACGCGGACCGGCCCGACGGCCCCGCCCCGGAACGGGCCAAGCGCGACCGAAGGGCCGCGCCGCAGCCCCCCCAGTCCGAGGCCTACCAGGTGAAGGAGCCGGAGCCCGAACCCTCTCCCGACGGGGAACGCCGGGAGGGGCGCTTCTCCCGCCTGCGGGAGCGGGCCAACGCCTTTGCCGACTCCATGTTCTCCCAGGCGGTATCCACCGACCAGGAGACGGAGACCGCGGAGGAGTATATCCCCGGCACCGACGAGGAATCCACCGCGCGCCCCAGGTTCGCGCTGCCCTTCCACCTGCCCCACCGCGAGCTGCCGGAGCCGGAGGACATCCCCCCCGCCCAGCTCTCCCGGCGCTACCTGCTGGAGCTGCCCTTCCTGCGGCAGCGCACGCGGCTGCTCCTTCTGCTCTCCTTCGTCAACGGCTTCCTCTCCGTCGCCGCCGACTCCGCGCTGCCCCTGCCGGAGCTTTTGGCCGCCTCACCCCGCCTGCTGGCGGGCATCCAGCTGTGGCTGCTGGGCTGGGCCATTGTGTACAGCCTGGACGTGCTGCGGGACGGCCTGACCGCCTTCCGCCGCCGATTGGTGGGCCTGCCCAGTGTCGCCGCCATCGGCGTGCTGCTGACGGTGGTGGACGCGCTGATCTACTGCGCCGTCGGCCGCGCCGGGCCGATGCCCTACTGCGCCCCCGCCACGCTGATCCTCTTCGGCCTGGTCTGGGGCAGCAACGATCAGCACCAGGCGGATCACCTCGCCTGCCGCCAGGCGGCCTTCGCCCAGTCCCCCTTCCGCATCTCCAGGGCCACCGGCCTCTGGAACGCCCGGGACACCTTCCGCAAGGAGCAGGGCGACGCGGAGGACTTTGGGGCCCAGATCCAGGCCCCCACCCACGCCATGCTGGTGCAGAGCCGCCTGGCCCCGCTGATGCTGCTGGCCAGCCTGCTTTTCGCCCTGCTGGCCTCCGTGGGTCATGGGCGGCCCGGCCTGTTCCTCTGGAGCCTGGGTGCCATGCTGCTGGCCTCCAGCCCCATCTCCATCCTGCTGTGCTATGCCCAGCCCTGGCTGCGGCTGTCCAAGCGGCTGGAGAAGAGCGGCTCCGCCGTCGCCGGTTGGCCCGGCGTCCACACCGCCACCGGGGTGAACAACGTGCTCATCACCGATGAGGATCTCTTCCCCAGCGGCACCATCCAATTCCACGGCATCAAGAACGTGGTCAAGATCCCCCAGGAGAAGCTGGTGGGCGTCACCGCCAGCCTGATCCGC
>JAFVAS010000166.1 GCA_017480395.1 Oscillospiraceae bacterium
AACACCCTCCCCCGCCCCGGCGTCCCGGCAGAGGCCCAGTAAATCATCACTTCGGAGTACATTTAATATATGGAACAGTTTTTCATCGTCCTGCGGCAGATCGCCATCTTCCTCATTTTAATCATCTTCGGCGTGCTGGCCGTGCGCACCAAAATTCTCGACCGCAGCGGCCTGAACACCCTCTCCCGGGTCATCATGCGCATGGCCCTGCCCGCCTATATCTTCATCAACACCGCCGAGGGGGCCACCCGGGCCGGGCTGATCTCCAGCCTCTGGGTCATCCCCATCACCGCCGGGCTCTATGGTGCCCTCTTCCTGCTCTCGCTGCTGATCCAGCGGCTCTTCCACCTGACGGGCAACCGCAGCCATATCTTCCGGGCGGTGCTGATGTTCGGCAACGTGGGCTTTATGGGCATCCCCCTGGTGGTGGCCCTCTACCCGGACACCGCCCTGCTCTACATCTCCCTGTTCACCATTCTGGATCAGGCCCTGTTCTGGACCTACGGGGTCTCCCTCACCAAGCCGGTCACCGGGGAAAAGCGGCCCTTCTCCACCGCCAGCCTGAAAAACCTGCTCTCCCCCGCCCTGATCGCCATCGTGCTGGCCACCCTGCTGGTGGTGCTCGGCGTCCGGCTGCCCACGGTGCTCTCCCTGGCCCTGACCCACCTGGGCAGCGCCAGCTTCCCCCTCTCCCTGCTCTACATCGGCGGGATGCTCTCCCTCACCGACGTGCGGAAGGTGCTGCGCTGCGGGGAGCTCTACGCCGAAATCCTGCTCAAGATGCTGGCCCTCCCCATCGCCTTCTACGCCCTGCTGCGCCTGCTGCCCATCCCCGCCGACATGGCGGGCACCATGGCCTTCGTCGCCGGACTGCCCTCCATCAACCTGGTGCCCATGCAGGCCAATGCCAACGGCTCCGACGGGGAATACGCCGTCTGCGCCGTCATGCTGACCACCCTCGCCTGCCTGGTCACGCTGCCCCTGGTCTCCCTGGGGGTGGCCCTGATTCCCTGAAAAATCCCTCCCGCTGGAAACGGGAGGGATTTTGCGTCAAACCTTGACAGACTTGCCGGTGCATGTTATATTGAACCATATAGTAGTTTACATAAATTGATTGCCGACTGGTTTTTTCATCGGAAAGGACTTTATATGAGACGCATCCTATCCCTGCTGATGGCGCTGACGGTGCTGTTCAGCCTGTTGACCCCCACGGCCTGGGCCACCGGGGACCCCCTGCCGGAGGAGGACACCCCCGCAGCAGCCCCCATCGAGGACGAAACGCCCATCGAAGACGAAACGCCTGTTGAAGACGAGGCCCCCACCGAGGAGGAAATCCTCACCGAGGACGAGGCCCCCATCGAGGACGAAGCGCCCATCGAGGAGGAAATCCTCACCGAGGAGGAAATCCCCACCGAGGACGGGGGGCTGGCCGAGGCCCGCGCCGCCCTGGCCTCCATCCGGGCGGAGCACCCCATCCTGGCCCTGGTCTATCTCACCGAGCGCTATGACCTGCGCGCCGCGCCGGACGGCGAATCCGAGGTCGTCATCGGCGCCCCCTCCGGGCAGACGGTGCAGGTTCTGGACGTGGCCCGGGACGCGGTGGGTGATCCCTGGTATCTGGTGGACGTGTCGGTGGACGGTGCCGCCGCCCGGGGCTATATCCAGCGCCGCAACCTGGCCCTGTCCGACGAGGACTTTCTGCGCTGGGAGGAGGCCTATGCCATGACCCCTGTGGAGCCCGCCCCCCTGCGCACCCAAAACGCCGTCTCCTTCGCCGCCGCCAACGCCAGCAGCTACTCCGCCGACATCCTGCAATTCCCGGAGAGCTACCGCGCCGCCCTCCAGAAGCTGAAGACCGCCCACCCCACCTGGATCTTCGTGCCAATGAACACCGATCTGAAGTGGGACACCGTCATCGCCAACGAGATGGTGGATCAGTACAACACCATCGACACCGCGTATCCCTGGTACATGCGCACCACCCAGTACTCCACCAGCTGGTTCCAGGTCACGGAGGAGGGCCTGCGCTACTTCATGGACCCCCGCAACGCCCTCACCGAGGACGCCATCTTCCAGTTTGAGCTGCTGACCTACAACGCCTCCTACCACACCGAGGCCGCCACCCAGGCCATCCTGAAGGGCAGCTTCATGGCCGGCAATATCCCCCTGACCGACGCGGAGGTGGCGGCCGGTGACGCCGAGCAGACCTATGCCCACGCCTTCTGCGCCATCGGCGCGGAGCTGAAGGTCAGCCCCTTCCACCTGGCCAGCCGCGTCCTCCAGGAGCAGGGCAGCAAGGGCACCTCCGAGATGATCTCCGGCACCTACGAGGGGTATGAGGGCTACTTCAACTACTTCAACATCGGCGCCACCGACGCCGCCACCCATGCCGAGGTGCTGCGCAAGGGCCTGACCTACGCCCGGGAGCACGACTGGAGCACCCGCTATGCCGCCCTGCTGGGGGGCTCCCAGGTCATCTCCGCCAACTACATCCTCAAGGGGCAGGACACCCTCTACCTCCAGAAGTTCGACGTGGACAGCAGCTACAACGGCCTGTACTGGCACCAGTACATGTCCAACGTCGCCGCCCCCACCAGCGAGGCCAAGACCGTCCGCCGGGGCTATAACCAGGTGGGCGCGCTGGAGAATCCCTTCGTCTTCAAAATTCCCGTCTACACCTCCATGCCCGCCTCCGCCTCCCCCTATCCCAGCGAGCCCACGGGCATCCACATCCCCCTCCCCGCCGGATACTCCGGCACCGAGGTCTGGCTGGACGGTGTGGCCTGCACCGCCTATATCGACGGCTCCAGCCGGGTGGTGGTGCCCGGGACCCACAAAAATTACACCGTCACCATGTACCAGTACAACGACAAGGGCACCCCGGTGGGGATGTACGTCTGGAGCGCGGTCTACTCCGGCGGCAAGTACACCGTCACCGCCCTGCCGGAGTTTGAGGATCTGCTGCTCTACCACGGCTTCTCCATCCGCATCACCGGGGATTCCGGCATCCGCTGCAAGACCAGCGTCTCCGCCAGCCTGAAGGGGCAGCTCACCTCCGGCGGCGTCAACGGCTACACCCTGAAGTCCTACGGCACCCTGATCCTGCCCACCAGCCTCAAGCCCCGGGACAACCTGGTGCTGGGGGGAAGCAAGGTCAACACCGCCACCGCCTATGACAAGTCCTCCGGCGTTGACCGGGTCTTCGAGACGGTGGACGGCCGGGCCCGGTTCACCGCCGTGCTGGTCAAGATCCCCGCCAGCCAGTACAAGACGGAGCTCTCCTTCCGGGGCTATGTCACCCTGACCAAGGGCGGCCAGGACGTGACCATCTACGGCCCGGTGGTCGCCCGGGACATCTACACCCTGGCCAACACCATCCTGGCCTCCCAGACCTACGCCGAGGGCTCCTCCGTGGACACCTTCCTGAAAAAGCTGGTGTCGGACGCGCAGTAATCCCGCGTTTC
>JAFVAS010000167.1 GCA_017480395.1 Oscillospiraceae bacterium
CCCTGATCGACGAGGGCCCCGTCGTCACCATCCTGGACGAGAGCACGGAGGGCTGGATCAAGGTCAGCTATCCCGACGGGGACGACACCGTCGTCGGCTATATCGCCAGCGACTACCTCTACACCAACCCCATGGCCACCGGCACCGCCTCCCGCGCCTCCATCATCCTGCGGGAGGACAGCTCCAACGCCTCCCCCATCCTGGCCATCCTGGCCGACGCGGCGGAGCTGGACATCCTGGACAGCCTGGACGGCTGGTATGAGGTCAGCTCCGGCGGCGTCACCGGCTATGTAGAGAAGCGGCTGGTCACCACCGAGAACGACAGCCAGTCCATCGGCTATGGCACCGTCACCGCCGACTCCCTCACCCTGCGCGCCGAGCCCAGCACCGACGCCGATCCCCTGATCGGCCTGCCCGCCGGCACCACCTTCCAGATCACCTCCAACGAGACGGAGGGCTGGTACGGCGCCATCTTCAACGGCCGCTCCGGCTACGTCAGCGCCGACTATGTCACCTTCAGCGACAGCGTCAGCTCCGGCTATGTCCAGGTCACCGCCGACACCCTGACCCTCCGGGCCGGGGCGGGCACCGCCTTTGCCAAGCTGCTGCTCATCCCCGAGGGCGCGGTGCTCCCCGTCAGCGGCAGCTACGGCAGCTGGTTCCAGGTCACCTACGGCGGCTACACCGGCTACGTCAGCGGGGCCTACGTCTCCTCCACCACCGAGGAGGGCTACCGCTACTACCCCAACTTCGCCAAGGTCACCGCCCCCTCGCTGATCCTGCGCAAGGGCCCCTCCACCGAGACCGACATGCTGGCCAGCATCGCGGAGAACGTGGTGGTGGAGGTGCTGAGCAAGGACGGGGAGTTCTACAAGGTCAAGTATGACGGCATGACCGGCTACATCGGCGCGGCCTTCACCACCGCCTCCAACGGCCCGGCCACCGTCATCGTCCACGAGCAGAAGTCCTCCTCCGGTTCCTCCGGCAGCGGCAACTCCACCGGCAACCGGAAGAGCTCCTCCTCCGGCTCCGGCAAGGATTACTCCGGCGGCTCCGTGGTCAGCAGCGGCAGCGGCTCCGCCGTGGTGGACTACGCCATGCAGTTCATCGGCAACCCCTATGTCTGGGGCGGCACCAGCCTGACCAACGGCTGCGATTGCTCCGGCTTCGTCATGCAGGTCTACGCCCACTTCGGCGTCAGCCTCCCCCACTCCTCCGCCTCCCTGCGCAGCGTGGGTAAGGGCGTCAGCTATTCCGAGGCACGGCCCGGCGACATCATCTGCCAGAACCACCACGTCGGTATCTACGTCGGCAACGGCCAGATGGTCAACGCCTATGGCAAGAACTATGGCATCATCGTCTCCAGCGCCACCAACAAGACCGTCATCACGGTTCGCCGCATCTTCGGATAATGATTCTCGAAAAGGGCTTCGCCCTTTTCTGCGAAGGGATGCAGGCCGCTGCAGCGCACTGCGACTCGCCAAGAGCCGCCGCAAGCGGCGGTTGCTCGCTTGCATGCGCCTGCGGGCGCGATCGCTATGCTCGCACGTTTACATGGCGCTAAGAGCCGCTTCGCGGTTGCGCCATTGTACGCTCGCTGCGGCGAGTGTGCGCCGGGCGGAATTCGGTGAAACCCCTGTAACCCTAGAGTCCTTTGACAAACAGACCGCCCCTGACGCAAAAGAAATGCGTCAGGGGCGGTTTTTATTCTTTTCAACGGGACCAGGCCACGCCGTTCTTGGCGTCCTTCAGGGTGATGCCCTCGGCAGCCAGGGCGTCCCGGATGCGGTCGGACTCCGCCCAGTTCTTCGCCTTGCGGGCCTCGTAGCGCTCCAGCAGCAGGGCGTGGATCCGCGCGGCCTCCTCGGCGGGGGCATCCGCCGGGGCGGTGATGGTGTACTCCGCGCCGTCGGCGGCGGCAGCGGCGGTGGCCCTGGCCCTGCGGGCGGCCTCCGCCTTGGCCAGCAGCTCCAGCCCCAGCACCGTGTCAAAGTCCCCGATCAGGGTCAGCTTGGCGGCGTCGGAGACCGGGGCCTTCAGCACGTCGTAGAGAACGGTGACCGCCAGGGAGGTGTTCAGGTCGTTGTCCAGGGCGGCGGCGAACTTGTCCCGCAGGGTGGCCATCCCCGCCTCGTCCTCGGCGGCGGTCTCCCCCGCCGGGTTCAGGGCGGCGATCCGGTCGATCAGCTTTTTGTAGGCCTTGGCGGCGTTGTCCAGGTTCTCATAGCTGAACACCAGGCTCTTGCGGTAGTGGCTCTGGAGGCAGAACAGCCGGTAGACCAGGGGGTCATAGCCCTTCTGCTCCAGCAGCGAGACGGTCAGAAACTCCCCGGAGGATTTGGACATCTTGCCAGAATTCGTGTTGAGGTGGTGGACGTGGAACCAGTAGCTGCACCACTTGTGGCCCAAATACGCCTCGCTCTGGGCGATCTCATTGGTGTGGTGGGGGAAGGCGTTGTCGATGCCGCCGCAGTGGATGTCCAGGTACTCCCCCAGGTACTTCATGCTGATGCAGGAGCACTCGATGTGCCAGCCGGGATAGCCCACCCCCCAGGGGGAGTCCCACTTCAGCGCCTGATCCTCAAACTTGGACTTGGTGAACCAGAGGACAAAGTCCGCCTTGTTGCGCTTGTTCTCGTCGGCCTCCACGTCCTCCCGGACGCCGACGGCCAGGTCATCCTCGTTGAAATCCTGGAAGACGTAGTAGCGGGGCAGCTTGCTGGTGTCAAAGTAGACGTTGCCCCCGGCCAGGTAGGCGTAGCCGTCCTCCATCAGCTTGGAGATGACCCGGATGAACTCGTCGATGCAGCCGGTGGCGGGCTGCACCACGTCGGGGGTCTTGATGTTCAGCTTGGCGCAGTCGTCAAAGAAGGCGTCGGTGTAGAACTGGGCGATCTCCAGCACCGTCTTGTGCTCCCGGCGGGCGCCCTTGAGCATCTTGTCCTCGCCGGTGTCGGCGTCGCTGGAGAGGTGGCCCACGTCGGTGATGTTCATCACCCGGGTCACGTCATAGCCGGCGTAGCGGAAATACTTCTCCAGCACATCCTCCATGATATAGCTGCGCAGGTTGCCGATGTGGGCGAAGTGGTAGACGGTGGGGCCGCAGGTGTACATCTTGACCTTCCCCGGCTCGTGGGGGACAAAGGTCTCCTTGCGGTGGGACAGCGAATTATACAGCTTCATTTCATATGCTCCTTTTGATTAACCTTCCGAGTCGTTGCTTCCGGTTCGCATCAGCAGGTCGGCGTAGAGCCACTCCAGCTCGCTCATCCGCTCCTCCAGCTTGTCGATGCTGCGCTCCATGGGGTCGATGATGTTGTGCACCTGGTCCACCTCGTCGGCGTAGCGGAGGAACTCGTCCCCGATGCGGACGATCCGGGCGGGGACGCCCACGGCGGTGGCGTTGGGGGGAACCTCGCTGAGCACCACCGAGTTGGCGGCGATGCGGGCCCCGTCCCCCACGGTGAAGGGCCCCAGCACCTTCGCGCCGCAGCCGATCATGACGTTGTTGCCGATGGTGGGGTGGCGCTTGCCCCGGTCCTTGCCGGTGCCCCCCAGGGTCACCCCGTGGTAGAGCAGCACGTCGTCGCCGATCTCGGCGGTCTCGCCGATGACGATGCCCATGCCGTGGTCGATGACGAACCGGCGGCCGATGGTGGCGCCGGGGTGGATCTCGATGCCGGTGCGGTGGCGGCTCCACTGGGAGATCAGGCGGGCCAGGAAAAACAGGCGGTGGCGGTAGAGAAAGTGGGCGATGCGGTGGCGGATCAGGGCGTGCACACCGGGGTAGAGGAGGAAAATCTCCAGCTTACTTCGCGCGGCGGGGTCACGGGCCTGATAGGCCCCCAGCAGTTCCGATAATCTGGACATGCAAAAAACTCCTTGTCATTGGGGCGTGGAGGAACGGGCGGCATAGGACGGGCAATGGGCCAGAAGGGAATCCACGGAGGGACAGCGCAGAGAAAAAAGCCGCCTCCTGCGCACGGCAAGAGGCGGCCTGAATTGAATCCGATCAAAATTCAGCGAACCGCGGTTCCACTCTCATTTCTCACTCAAGCGGCCGGTAACGGGGCCGAAGCCGGGGACATTACTCCCGCACTCCCGGGCGCACTTCGCGGATTCCTCTCCATAGGGCGGCTTACAGCCGGTGACCGCCCCTCTCTGGCTGGCGCAGAGTCCGTTACTCTTCCCGTTCAACGTGCATTCATACCGTATTATATTACCATTCTCCGGCGGGTGTGTCAAGTGTCACATATTCGACCAGTCCAGCACGTCCTTGTTCTTCACCATGTACTCCACGCCGGAGTAGGCGGTGGTGACCAGGATGATCCAGGAGCAGAGCAGGTTGAACCACTGGGGCAGACCCAGCAGCATCAGGCAGATGCACACCATGGTGCTGGCGGTCTTGACCTTGCCCGACCAACCGGCGGCGATGACCTTGCCATTGGTGGCCGCCACCATCCGCAGGGCGGAGACGATGAACTCCCGGGCGATGACCACGATGAGCATCCAGGCGGGCATCCAGCCCCACAGGACGAACATCACCATGGCCGCCGTCACCAGCAGCTTGTCGGCGATGGGATCCAGGAACTTGCCGAAGTCGGTGATCATGTTGTACTTCCGGGCGATTTTGCCGTCCAGCAGGTCGGTCAGGCTGGCGATAATGAAGATGCCCAGTCCCACCAGGTTGTGGTAGGGGAAGTCCAGATAGAGCACCACCACAAAGACCGGGATCAGGATGATGCGCAGCATGGTCAGCTTATTTGCGGGATTCACAGCGCCACCTCCTCTTCAAACTCTCCCATCAGGTCGCCGTCCACCGTGTCGGTGATGCGCACCCGCACAAAGGTGCCCGGGGGAACCTCCCCCGCGGCGGTGAAGTAGACCCGGCCGTCGATGTCCACCGAGTCGGCGTAGGACCGGCCGGCAAAGCAGTCCATCTCCGCGTCAAAGCCCTCGCAGAGCACCTCCAGGGTCTCCCCCAGCCGCTGCTCGTTCCAGGCGTCCATGATCCGGGACTGGATATCCACCACCAGCTCCACCCGGCGCTGGGCCACCTCCGGCTCCACCTGGTCGGGCATGTCATAGGCCCGGGTGCCCTCCTCCGGGGAGAACTGGAACACCCCGGCCCGCTCGATGCGCTGGGCCTCCAGAAAATCGCACAGCTCCTCGAACTCCGCCTCCCCCTCTCCGGGCAGGCCGCAGATCAGGGAGGTGCGCAGCACCAGCCCGGGCAGCCGGGCCCGGAGCTTGGCGAAGAGGGAGACGATCTGCTCCTTGGTGCCCCGGCGGGACATGGTGCGCAGAATCCTGTCGTTGCAGTGCTGGATGGGAATGTCCAGATAGTTCAGGATCTTGTCGTTCTCCGCCATGACGTCGATCAGCTCATCGGTGATGAGGTCAGGGTAGAGATAGTGCAGCCGGATCCAATGGAAGTCAAGTTTACATAATTCTCTCAGCAGCTCCGCCAGCATGGGCCGCCGCTCCAGATCCATCCCGTAGCGGGTGATGTCCTGGGCGATGACGATCAGCTCCTTCACCCCCCGGTCGGAGAGGGCCCGGGCCTCAGAGAGAAGGGACTCCATGCTGCGGGAGCGGTAGCGGCCCCGCAGGAATGGGATGATGCAGAAGGCGCAGTAGTTGTCGCACCCCTCGGCAATCTTCAGATAGGCCGACCAGGGCACGGTGGAGACCAGGCGCTCCCCGTCCTCGTAGGTGCGGCTGATGTCCCCAAAGCGCTCCGGCTGCTGCCCGGCCATCAGCTCCTCAATGGCGGAGACGACCTCGGTATAGCTGCCGGTGCCCAGCATGCCGTCCACCTCGGGCAGCTCGGCGCGGATATCCTCCCGGTAGCGCTGGGAGAGGCACCCCGCCACCAGAATGCGCCCCAGCTTCCCCTCCTCCTTCAGCCGGGCCAGCTCCAGGATGTGGTCGATGGCCTCCCGCTTGGCGGAGTCGATGAAGCCGCAGGTGTTGAGCACGCAGACGTCGGCCCCCTCCGGGTCGGGGACGATGGTGTGTCCCGCGGCCCGGACCAGGGCGGCCATCTGCTCGGTATTCACCAGATTTTTCGCGCATCCCAGGGAGATGAAGGCGACCTGGTACTGATTCACACGGATTCCTCCTCAAGGGTTATCCCGGCGCGGGACAGCCCGGCTTTGATCTCATCCCAGCGGAAGCCCCGGCGCAGCAGGGCGTCGGTGGCCCGCTTGAGGGACTTGGCGTCGGGTTCACGGGTGCGGAAGCGGGCCTCCAGAAAGGCGGCGGCCTGCTCCTCCGGGTCGTCCAGCTCCTCCAGCGCCTCCTCCCAGAGCTCCCGGGGGATGCCCCGGCGGTGGAGCTCCTGCCGGACGCGGGCGACGCCGTAGCCCTGCCGGGAGTAGTGGCGCACGATGGTGGCGGCGTAGCCCTGCTCATCGAGGGCGCCGATCTCCTCCAGATAGTCGGCGGCGTCGGCGGCATCGGCCTCGGAGCAGCCCTTCTCCACCAGGCGGCGGCACAGCTCCCTTCTGGACAGGGGCCGCTCCCCCAGCAGCTTTACCCCCAGGGTCCGGGCGGCGCTGGCGCTGCCGGCGCGGAGCAGGTCGGCGTACTCCTCCTCGGAGAGGGTACGGCCCCGGTACAGGGCGAAGGAGAGAACCTCGTTCTCGGTCACCCTGACCGGATCGCGCTCCCCCTCGAACCAAAGCAGGAACCGCCCGCGCACATGCTTGGACGGCTCCAGTTTTTCAATGCTTCGCATCAGCCCTCAAAGTCCTCGGCGGAGACGTCCTCCGCCTCCCCCTCGGCGGGGATGCGCCCGGCGGCCCGGGCGGCGACGATGGACTGATGGCTCATCAGCTTGTGGGCGTTCTTGCGGATCTGCTCCTCCAGGGCGTCGGCGTCCTCCGGGTGGGTGCGGAAATACTCCTTGGCGGCGTCCCGACCCTGGCCCAGGCGGATATCGCCCATGGCGAACCAGGAGCCGGACTTCTGCACCAGGTCGAGCCGGACGCCCAGGTCGATCAGCTCGCCCAGCTTGGAGATGCCCTCGCCGTACATGATGTCGAACTCCGCCTCCCGGAAGGGCGGGGCCACCTTGTTCTTGACCACCTTGGCCCGGGTGCGGTTGCCGATCATCTCGCCGCTGGCCTTCATGGTCTCGATGCGGCGCACGTCGATGCGCACGGAGGCATAGAACTTCAGGGCGCGGCCGCCGGTGGTGGTCTCCGGGTTGCCGTACATGACGCCGATCTTCTCCCGCAGCTGGTTGATGAAGATGACGATGCAGTTGGTCTTGGAGACGACGCCGGCCAGCTTGCGCAGGGCCTGGCTCATCAGCCGGGCCTGGACGCCGACAAAGATGTCCCCCCTCTCGCCCTCGATCTCGGCCCGGGGCACCAGGGCGGCGACGGAGTCCACCACCACCACGTCCAGCGCGCCGGAGCGCACCAGGGCCTCGCAGATCTCCAGGCCCTGCTCGCCGGTGTCGGGCTGGGAGATCAGCATGGAGTCGATGTCCACCCCCAGGGCCCGGGCGTATTAGGGATCCATGGCGTGCTCCGCGTCGATGTAGGCCACCTCGCCCCCCCGCTTCTGAGCCTCCGCCACGATGTGCAGGGCCAGGGTGGTCTTACCGGAGGACTCGGGGCCATAGATCTCGATGATGCGTCCCTTGGGGACGCCGCCGATGCCCAGGGCGATGTCCAGGCCCAGGGAGCCGGTGGGGATGGAGTCCACCACCACGCCGGTGTTCTCACCCAGGCGCATGATGGAGCCCTTGCCGTAGCTGCGCTCGATCTGGGCGACGGCGGTCTCCAGCGCCTTCTGCTTGTCGCTGGCCGGGGCGGCCTTCTCCATTTGGGGCTTTTTCGATGCCATGTTGTTCATCCTTTCGGCGGCGGATATATGCGTTTGTGCGCTGTTCTGTCTGCGCCGCGCTGTCTTATTTGGTTCACTGTGGACAGTATAGTCCACTTGATGTACGATAAATCGGACTTTCCCTCAGAGCCAGCCCTCCACGGCCCGCCAGATCTCCTGGCTGTCCCGGTGGGTGTCGATGTCGTGGAAGCCGGCGCGGGCGAAGAGCCGCTCCACGTCGTCGGCCTGGTCATAGCCCACCTCGAAGAGCATGGCCCCGCCGATCTCCAGGGCGCGCTGCCAGTTCTCAATGATGGCGCGGTAAAAGTCCAGCCCGTCTTCTCCCCCGTCCAGGGCCAGCGCCGGCTCATAGTCCCGCACCGACACGTCCAGCCCCGCCAGGTCGCCGGAGCGGATGTAGGGCGGGTTGGAGACGATCAGGTCAAAGCGTCCCAGCATGGCGGGGGGATCCTGCCGGGCGTCGGCCTTGAGGGCCATCACCCGCCGGGACAGGCCGTTGCGCCGGGCGTTGGCCCGGGCGACGTGGAGGGCGGGCTCGGAGATGTCGCAGAGCACCACCTTGGCCTCGGGGGCGTTGGCGGCCACGGCCAGGCCGATGCAGCCGCTGCCGGTGCACAGATCCAGCACCCGACACGCCCCCCTTTTGCGGGCGATCTCGATGGCCCGCTGGGCCACCGTCTCGGTGTCGCTGCGGGGAATCAGCACGTCCCGGGTGATGTCCAGGGGCAGGCCGTAGAACTCCCACTCCCCGATGAGGTAGGCGGTGGGCTCCCCCGCCGTGCGGCGCTGGAGCAGCTCCTCCAGCCGCCCCTCCACCTCGTCGGAGGTGTAGAGCCGGGCGTCCCGCAAAAAGCTGTCCCGATCCTTGCCGGAGGCATAGCAGATCAGCTCCCGGGCCTCCAGGGACGCCGCCTCGATCCCGGCGTCGCGCAGGCGGCGGCGGGCGGCGAGATAGAGGTCATTATAGGTCTTTGGCATATGGCTGTGCGTCCTCCCCCGTCACCACTCGTCGGCGCCCTGCACCTGGGGCAGCACCTGCTGGAGGGAGGCGATGCCCACCTCGATCATGGAGTCGTCCGGCTCGAAGGTGGTAAAGTTCTGCATCCACAGTCCGGGGGCGGTGGCGATCTTGGTGAAGAGGTTGTCGTGGCGGCCGACGTAGCGGTTGAGCTCGTAGGCGATGCCCACGATGACCGGGATCAGCAAAAGCTGCAGCAGCATCCGGATCAGGGTGTTGGGGGGCGTCACGAAGGAGAAGAGGATGGAGTAGCACAGGATGGCCAGGATGATGACCACCACCAGAAAGCTGGTGCCGCAGCGGGGATGGTGGCGGGGCAAGCTGCGCACGTTCTCCACCGTCAGCTCCAGCCCCCGCTCATAGCAGAAGATGGTCTTGTGCTCCGCGCCGTGATAGGAGAAGACCCGGCGGATGTCCTTCATCCGGGAGATGAGGATCAGGTAGACCATGAAGATGACCACCCGGATGATGCCCTCCACCAGGTTGCGCCCCAGCACCCCCAGGGGCACGAAGTAGTTCAGCGCCCCCGCCGCCAGGGTGGGCAGCAGGAAGAACAGCCCCACGGAGAAGGCCACCGCCAGAACCGTGGAGACCGCCACCAGCACCTTCTCCAGCTTCTCGTCGCTGAGGTGGGCCTCCAGCCATTTGTCCAGCTTGGTGGGCTCCCCCAGCTCCTCCTCGGGGTAAAATTCCGCCGAGTACATCAGGGCCTTGACCCCCTCGATCATGGTGCCGATGAAGGCGAAGGCCCCCCGGATGAAGGGGATGCCCAGAATGGGGTAGCGCTCCTTGGTGAAGCGCAGCTCGGTGGTCTTGACCACCAGCTCCCCCTCCTGATTGCGGACGACGACGGACTGCTTCTCCGGCCCGCGCATGTAGATGCCCTCGATCAGCGCCTGTCCGCCGATGGTGGTGCGGAAGGCGCACTGGGCCTGATTTTCCTGATTTTCTTGATTTGCCATGGTTCAACTTCCTTTGGATGCAATTATATCAAACATTTGTTCTAATTCCAAGAGGGAAACTGCATGATTTTCCGGCCCTGTGATACTCAAATACCTGCCTCCTGCTTCACCGGCGCGGTGCGGGGCAGCAGGACGGTGACGACGCAGCCCGCGCCGTCCTGGGCGTTGTGGATGTCCAGCCGTCCGCCGTGGCGCTGGATGATCTCGTCGCAGACGGCCAGGCCGATGCCGTTGCCCCGGGCCTTGGAGGAGCCCTTGTAGAACTTCTCCCGCACATGGGGCAGCTCCTCCTCCGGGATGCCGGGGCCGTAATCCCGGATGACAATGGCCAGATAGCCCTCCTCCTCGCCGATGGCGGTGTCGATGCGCTTGCCCGCGCCGCCGTGCTTGGCGGCGTTGTCCAGCAGGTTGGAGAACACCTGGCGCAGCCGCTCCGGGTCCCCGGGGATGGGGGCGAACTCCCGGTCGGGCATGGTGTAGTTGAGGGCGATGCCCTCCTTCTTGTAAAACTCCTGGTAGGTGTAGACCGCGTCCTCAAACTCCGCCTGGAGGTCGATCATCTCGATGTTCAGGTTGAAGCGGCCGTCCTCGATGCGGGAGAACTCCAGCAGCTCCTCCACCATCTTGGTCAGGCGGCGGGACTCGCTGACGATGATGTGCATCCCCTTGCGGTAGTCCTGGGGGTTGTCCAGCTTGCCGGCCAGCAGGGTCTCCCCCCAGCCGTTGATGGCGGTGAGGGGGGTGCGCAGCTCGTGGGAGACGGAGGAGATGAACTCGCTCTTCATCTGCTCGTTGCGGCTGATGGCGGCGGACATCTCGTTGATGGCCTCGGTCAGGTCGCCGATCTCGTCGTCATACTCCTTTTCGATCTGGATGCCGTAATAGCCGGAGGCGATGCGCTTGGCCGTCTCGGTCAGGCTGGCCATGGGCTCGATGATGGAGCGCACATAGGCCATGTTCATCAGATAGGTCAGGAAGATCAGCACCAGCGCCGCAAAGATCACGATGGCGCTGAGGACGATCATCTGCCGCTGCATGGGCCGCATGGAGGTGACCAGGCGCAGGATGCCCCGCACCTGTCCCCCCTGGAGGATGGGGGCGGAGACCGCCATGATCCACTCCCCGGTGGCGGCGTCGCCGCCGCTCCAGGAGCGGATGCGCCCGGTCTCCAGGGCGGCGCGGATATCCTCGGTGTCCGGGCGGCTGCCGGAGGTCAGGCCGTAGGAGGAGAGGTAGACCACCGGCCCCTCGTCCACCGTGAGGAACTGCACCTCCAGCTCGTTCTTCTCGTTGAAATCCGCGATGTAGTAGGCCGCCATCTCCAGATACTCGCTCTCGGTGGTGGCATAGCTGGCAAAAAAGCTGGAGGCGGTGTTGGCCTTGTTCTCCAGTCCGGCGCGGATGGAGTTGCTGTAATAGGCCCAGAGCACCACGATGAAGATCACCGCCACCGCCGCGATGCCCAGGGAGATGGCCAGAAAGCTGTTGCGCAGCCAGCGGTTGCGGATACCCCGGACGTGGAGCCCGCGGCGGATGCGCTGCACCATCCTTCCCTTATCCGCGCTGTTCTGCTCGGCCATGGCCGCGCACCTCCCTTCGACGTCCCCCGCCGGTCCTGTGGTGAAAACGAGAATGGGCCCGGGGGATCAGAAGCCCCACTTGTAGCCAAAGCCCCAGACCGTGGTGATATAGATGGGGCTGGTGGCGTCGTCCTCCACCTTCAGGCGCAGGCGGCGGATGTTGACGTCCACGATCTTCAGCTCGCCGAAGTAGTCCTTGCCCCAGACCGCCTCCAGGATCTCCTCCCGGGAGAGGGCCTTGCCCGGATTCTCCATGAAGAGCCGCATCACGTTGTACTCCACCTGGGTCAGCTTGATGCGTTTGCCGCCCTTCTCCAGGGTGCGGTTGCGGGTGTTCAGGCTGAAGGGCGGCTTGCTGATGATGCCGCTGTCCGCCTCCGAATCCCCGCCGGCGCGGCGGTAGAGGGCGTCCACCCGGGCGGTCAGCTCCGCCGGGGAGAAGGGCTTGGTCACATAGTCGTCCGCCCCGGTCATCAGGCCGGTCACCTTGTCCATCTCCTGGGAGCGGGCGGTTAACATAATAATCCCGATCCGGGCGGTGAGCTCCGCCGGGGAGAAGGGCTTCGTCACATAGTCGTCCGCGCCGGTCATAAGGCCCGTGACCTTGTCCATCTCCTGGCTCTTCGCCGTGAGCATGATGATGCCGATCTTGGAGTCGCTGGCCCGGATGC
>JAFVAS010000168.1 GCA_017480395.1 Oscillospiraceae bacterium
CCGCTCTCTGTTCTGTCATGTCGATCTCCTCCCGTGTATATAGAACGTTTGTTCGTATTATAGCCCCCCCAACCCCGACTGTCCAGGGGCCGGGCGGCGGGAGAGAAGGCGCGCGGCGAAAAATACGCAAAAAATCCGCCTAACCTGCACAGCGCGTACAGGTTAGGCGGTGTTTTATGGCCCTTCTCTCTTACCCTGCCAGGGTCAGCACCACGGAGCCGAGGCAGCACAGGGCGAAGACGATCATCCCCGGGTTCAGGCAGCTCACCGCGAACCGGCGCTCGGCGGGCAGCTCCCGCTCGGCGGGGCGGAAGGAGATCTTCCTGCGGCGCAGGATCAGCAGCACCAGCCCGGTGATGCTCAGGGCCACCAGCGCCACGGCGTAGATCCCAAAGGCCGCCAGGCCCGGCGTCAGGGGCACATCCACCCCCCGCTCCCCCAGGATGGCGTCGATGTCCGCGTGCTCCAGCAGCCAGGGGGCCAGCAGGCTCCCCGCCGCGTTGACCGCCATGTGGAAGCCGATGGAGTAGCGCAGCTTGCCGGTGCGCAGGTAGACATAGCCGAAGGCCAGCCCCAGGGCGAAGGCGTAGAACATCTGGGACAGGTTGCCGTGGAACAGCCCAAAGCAGGCCGCCGACAGCACCACCGCCAGCTTCTCCCCATAGGGCCGCATCCGGTCGATCAGGCAGCGGCGGAAGACCAGCTCCTCGATCATCGGGGCCAGAATCACCAGAAACAGGGCCCGGAAGAAGAGGCTGTCATCAAAGGCGTAGTTCAGCAGCGGGTTTTCCACCCCGTCGGTGAAGATGCCGATCAGTCCGGTGAACAGCGTCCCCACCAGGTTGCCCGCGTACATCAGGAAGCAGCAGATGGGCACCATCGCCAGTATGCCCCGTTTTCTCAGCGAGTGCACCTCGGGCCGATGGGCGGGCACTTTTTTCATCAGCAGCAGGCCCAGGGGGATCGCCACCAGGTAGATGGGCAGGAAGGTGGCCAGCCACATGCCGATCCCCGACTCCATCGCCCCGGGGGCCACCGCCCCCAGCACGACCATGACGATCACCTGCAGCCCGGAGCCCACCGCCAGCATGAGGGCCAGGCTCCAGCCCATGCGGGAGAAGCTCCGCCGGGCCGCCTCCTGATCCACTCCGGCGGCGGCGACAAAGGCGGCCCGCCCGCTGCCCGGCTCCAGAAACCGGACGGACAGGGCCAGAAACAGCAGGCCCAGCAGCAGGTTCAGCACCCCGGCGCACAGGGCCATGGGGAGCAGCCAGTCAAAGACCACCCCCACCGCGATCAGCGCCGCGTTGGGCAGCAGGCCGAAGTAGAGGAACAGGATCTGCACCACCTGCTTGATGGTGCGCCCCGAGTTGATGGGGACGCTCAGGTCGATGAACACCCCCACGCTGGTGGCGTAGAGATCCATGCTCAGCAGGAAGATCAGCCAGCCCAGGGCGGTCAGGGGATTGGCCCCCATCAGCACCGTCCCCAGGATCAGGGCGGGCAGCAGATCCAGCAGGCAGCACACCAGTCCGCCCAGCAGCGACCAGAACAGCTTGCTCAGCCCCGGCTCCGGCACCATGCGGAACAGGTCGAGGCCCGTGTCCTCCTTCAGCGGGTTGCCCAAAGAACGGAAGAACACAAAGGCCGCCAGGGCCAGGGCGATCGGGGTCAGGCTGCGGACCTCCAGCACCAGCAGCATCAGCAGGGACAGGGCCAGGGCCGCGGCGAAATAGGTCTCGGTGGTCTTGGTCAGAAAGCCCAGATGGGCGAAGCGGAAGCGGTTATACAGGGCCCGGTGGAAGAACACATTGGCCCCCCAGCCCCGCTCAAAGCCGTCCCGGCGGAGCTTCTCGCTGCGGTCCTTCTTGCGGCGCGTCACGCCCTTGCCCTCCTGGGCGGCCTCCATCAGCTGGGCGGTCTGCTCCGACTTGGCCAGGGCCTCCTCATAGAAGTCCGCCCGCAGGCCCCAGATGACCCGGCACAGCGCCGCCGCGCCGATCACCAGCACCGCAAACCAGAGCAGCGCGCCGAGAAGCTGGCCCGCCGCCGCGCAGGCGCACAGGCCCTTGAGCCAGCCCAGCACCGGCACAAACCGGCCCGCCGGGGCGGAGAAATAGGCCAGAGCCGCGGTGATGGGATCCTGGCGGCTGAAGCGCCAGTAGGCCATATAGCCCACCAGCACCAGCCCCAGCACCCCGAAGAGGCCCCGGCGCAGGTTGGCCTTCAGCGCCGGATGGGTGGAGCACAGGACGTAGAGCATCACCTGCACCAGCTTGGCCAGCACCACCGTCATCACCCAGGTGATCAGAATCGCCACCGCCGTCCACCCGGGCAGGCCCAGGTTCAGCATCAGGTTGGGCAGCTGGAACACCAGGTAGATGCTGGCCGCCAGGGAGGCCCCGATCTGGGTCATCAGCCGGAAGAGCAGCACGCTCTGGGGCCGCAGGGGCGAGGGGAAGAGCAGGTTGACGTCGGCGGGCAGGAAGATGGCGCTGCCGCTCTTGTCCGCGCCGAAGGCGTTCAGGAAGAACACCAGCAGGATCACCAGCGCCGACACCGCCTCCACGATCTCCGCGCCGGTAAAGGCGGAGAAGGGCCCAAAGTCCTCCTCGTCCAGGTCGAACTCCAGCAGGTCGTCATATTCGTCATAATCATCGTACTCGTCGTAGTCGTCGTACTCGTCCAGCACGTCATAGTCCTGGCCGGCGTCCTCCGCCGCGTCGCTCAGGGCCGCCGCCCCCACGCCGATCAGGCCGCCCACCACGGCGCAGACCAGGATCAGGATGATGACCCAGCTCTTGAAGAGCTTGCGCAGCTGGTTGACGAAGGAGTGGAGGGCGTAGTAGAGAAAGAGCCTCATGCCTGCCCCTCCTCCGGGAGGGCCTCCAGCCGCTCCTCCGGCTCCCCGCCGGTCTCCCCCTCCGTCACCCGGAAGAAGAGCTGCTCCAGCGTCTCGCCGGTCTCCTCCAGCTCAGCGCGGCCCACGTTGGCCCGGATCCGGCCGCCCTGCATGATGAGGGCCCGATCCCAGAGCATATCCACGCTGTCGATGATGTGGGTGCTGACCAGCAGGGTGCGGCCCTGGGCGCGCATCTCCTCGATGGCGGACTTCAGCTCCTTGATGGCGTGGGGGTCCAGGCCGATCATCGGCTCGTCCAGCAGCAGCAGCTCCGGCTCCGGCAGCAGGCCCAGGCAGATGTTCAGCTTCTGCTGCATGCCCTTGGAGAGCTCGTCGCCGAACTTTTTCCGCTTGTCCGTCAGCTCGAAGCGCTCGAACAGGGCGTCGATGCGGCCCTTGTAGTCGCTGAGCTTATAGGCCCGGGCCAGGAACTCCATGTGCTCCGCCACCGTCAGGTTGGGATACAGGGAGGGCATCTCCGGGATGTAGCCCAGAATTTTGCGGGCCTCCACCGTCTTGTTGGCATAGCCGCCGACGGTGATGTCCCCCTGGTAGCGCAGAAAGCCGATGACAGCCTTCATGATGGTGCTCTTGCCCGCGCCGTTGGGGCCCAGCAGCACCGTCACGCTGCCCGGCTCCAGGTGGAAGCTCACGTCGTCGCAGGCCGTCACCTTGCCATAGCGTTTTGTCACATGGGATACGTCCAGCATCTCCTAACATCCTCTCTTATCTTGTCTTTTGTCCTCTGTCGTCTGCCCTTGCCCTGTCTTTTGGGCGGCAGATATATTGCATATGCGAAACGCTTTCGGCTTCATTATCGCATCCGCCGCCCCCAGCGTCAAGGGCGGGAGTGGGTTTTTCATGTAAATTTAATGTCGGCTCGGCACGACTTGACAGGCTCTTCCAAATTCGATATGATAGAGGCAACCTCCCTCGGAGGCCACCGCAAGGGGCGAAGAGGGCGCTGAAATGAATCAAGCGGCGGCGGTTTGGCTACATATCCCCGGAAGGGGGTGAGTGCCATGCGGATTACGTTTGATCCTACTCTTTCATTCAACATTGAATGAAAGAGTGCCCGCGTGCTGCGCACGCTTGCCTTGTGCACAGCACAAGGCAGCCCGGCTCATTAAGACTTCTACGCGCCTGCGGCGCTATCAAAAGCTGGAACCAGCTTTTGATAGAAGTCTATAACACCTCGGACGGTTCACCGTCACGATCATCATTAAAGATCGAAGCGTAAAAAGCAGAAACCGCCACCCGGCACGGTGACGGTTTCTACTTTAGTATAAAACCTAAACCCAAAGGGCCAAACCGCTGACCGCAGCGCCCTCTTCGTTTATTATATTATCCCAGTCTTCCCGCTTTGTCAAGGGGAATCAGGCCGGGCCAGGCATTGTTTGCCTGGCCCGGTTTTGTGCGCGCTTATTTGCTGGCCCAGGTTCCCGTGGCCTCGCAGGTGAGGTAGGCGGTGATGAAGCCGTCCAGGTCGCCGTCCATGACCGCGTTGATGTTGCTGGTCTCGTAGGCGGTGCGGGTGTCCTTCACCATCTGGTAGGGCATGAAGACGTAGGAGCGGATCTGTCTGCCCCACTCGATCTTCATCTGCACCCCCTTCAGGTCGGAGATCTTCTCCGCATGGGCC
>JAFVAS010000169.1 GCA_017480395.1 Oscillospiraceae bacterium
CTTCTTCTCCACATCGGTGATGACATAGTTGATGGTCACCTCGGCGGCGGTTCCGGCGGTGGTGGGGACGGCGATGGTGAACACGGCGTGCCGTTTGGTGGGGGCCACCCCCTCCAGAGAGCGGACGTCGGCAAACTCCGGGTTGTTGACGATGATGCCGATGGCTTTGGCGGTGTCCATGGCGGAGCCGCCGCCGATGGCCACGATGCAGTCAGCGCCGGAATCCTGATAGGCCTTCACTCCGTTTTGGACATTCTCAATGGTGGGATTGGGCTTGATATCGCTGTACAGGGTAAAGGGGAAGCCGGCCTGATCCAGCAGATCGGTCACCTTGGCGGTGACGCCGAACTTGACCAGGTCGGGGTCGGAGGCGACGAACGCCTTTGTGTATCCCCGGGACGTCAGCTCGGGGACGATATTCTCGATGGCGCCATGTCCGTGATAGGAGATGGTGTTCAGTACAATGCGGTCTGCCATAAGTATTTCCCTCCTGATTTTTTCATATTTTTCTTATTCTGCGCAGGTCTGCCCTGCGTTAGTCCAGAAAATCCTCGTTCAGGGTCACGCCAAACTCCTTGGCGATGGCCCGGAAGTTATCGTCGGTGATGGTCTGCAGAATCTTCCCCTGGCCGCTGGCCATGGCCAGATTGTAGATCTGGGCCGCCTTCTCAATGGTGTGCATCAGGCCGAAGGTGATGTCGAAATCGGGGCCGGAGCAGAAGGTGCCGTGGTGGGCCCACACCGCCGCGTCAAAGGTCTTCATCACCTCGCTGGTGGCCAGGGCGATCTCCGCCCCGCCGGGCACCATCCAGGGCACCACGCCCACGCCGCCGGGGAACACCACGGGGCATTCGGTGGCGGACTGCCACAGGGCCTTGGTGAAGGCCTTGGCGGTCAGGGGTGTGGTGAAGGTCATGGCGATCAGATTGGGGGTATGGGCGTGGTAGATGACCCGATACGCGCCGTTGGTGGCCGCCTTGCGGACGGAGTGGTTCATAAAGTGGCTGGGGAACTCGCTGGTGGGCTTGCCGCCGTCCTCCAGCCCCCAGACGATGCGCCAGGAGTCGCCCTTGTCGTTGATCTCCACAATGCCGATGGAGTGGGACGGATCGAGGATGACATTGCGGAAGAAGCGTCCGCTGCCGGTGGTGATAAAATATTCCCCCGCCAGATTTTCGGCGGTGACGCCCATGTTGACCCACGCGCCCGGCTCCTGGAAGAAGGGGCTGCACTGCGCCACCTCTTCGGGTGTCATGCGATAGGTCAGGTTTCCGCCGTTGCGCTCGTGCCAGCCCTGGAGCCAGCCGTCGTTGCAGGTGCGGATATACCGCTGGATGATATCGATGTCTAAAATGCTCATGGTTCAACCCTCATTTCCAGTCTGTTTCAAAAAATTATCGGACGATGACATCCACTGGGACGTCAAAAATCTTGGCCACCTTCAGGATGGTGTCGATGTGTCTTCCGGCGGCGGCGGCCATGTGGTGGGTGGGGCCTGCCTCGCTCCAGCGGTTGCAGAACTCCCTGGCCCCGCAGGAGAAGCGGGTGCGCATATTGGTGTCGCCGAAGGTGAAGATGGGGCCGGCCTCGTTGACGCCCTCGGCCACGACGAACTTGAAGTGACCGTCCTTATCCTGGGTGATGCCCAGATAGGTGACCGGGCCCAGATGGGGGTAGAACTGGGTGAGATAGCCGCCGCCGGTCTTGCCGTGGAAGACGGGGACGATCTTCATGGTGGGTTTTTTTGCGGAGATGGCCGCATCGCCGGAGCCGGAGTGGCCGATGATGCAGAGATCCTCGTCGAAGTCGATGGAGTACATCTCGGAGAGCTGGCCCATGCCGGAGATGGTCTTCAGAATGCTCATGGCCATGGAGACCTTGATATCCCCCTCCACGGCGCAGGCCACGCCCTGCTTGATGAGCATGGAGAAGGCGGGGATCAGCATGGAATCCAGGACGCCGGCCTTCCCCTGGGCAAAGCCGTCATAGTGGGAGGCGATGAAGGCGATCTGCTCGTCCTTGACCCACTGCTCAAAGGCCACCACATATTTCGCCATCTCCCAGACGGTCTCCACACTCGCGCCGCCCTCGACCTCGAAGGTATCCAGAATGTCCTGGGCCTTGCTGCGGATGGCGTCCTCGTCGGTGATGTTGTCGGCGATGGCCCACATCTTCTCCCAGTCAAACTGCTTGGTGTAGAGGAACATCCGATGGTAGAGATTTGTCTCGTCGATGTACAGGTCCATCATTCCGGGATAGGGCCGGCCGATCTGGGCTAGGTTCGTGTCGCGGAAGCGGCGGCGCACCTGGGCCGCCCTGCACCAGTCGGCGATTTCGGCGTCCACCTCGGGGTCGCCCCCCTCGACGACGCCGGTGATGACGGCGTGGCGCTTTCCGGCCCGCTCCAGGTCGGCCACCATCTCGCCCACGGCGCCGCAGGCATAGAGCTCGCCCAGCCATGTCGCCGTATCGGTGTGCGCGTAATCGGGGGCCTTCTTCTTCTGGAGATTCACCAGCACCACCGGCACGTCCAGATCCCGCACGGCGGGCAGCATATTGTAGGAGGTGGCATAGGTCAGAAGCTGCAGGATCACCAGATCCACATCCGCCGCCCGGAACTTGTCTCCGGCCGCCATGGCCGCTTCCTTGGTGGTGACGATGCCCCCGTCGATGAGCTCCACCGTGTCGGGGATGCGCGTTTTGAAGTCCGCGTACTGCCCCTCGAACTCCGGCACCAGGGACGGGAACTGGGGCAGATAGGCCCCCAGCGCGATGGCGAACACGCCGATCCGGGCTTTCGTATTGACTAACATGATCAGACCTCCATTTGAATTTTAAGATTACCCAGCGCAGTTGCCTCGATGGGCAGGGCGATCACTTTTTTGCCGGTGGCCTCCTCTGTCAGGCGGTTGAGGAAGGCGTTTTTTGCGCCGCCGCCCACAATGTAGAGGCTGTCATAATGGGTGCCGGTGTTATGCTGCAATTCCTGGATCGCGTTCATATAGCTCAGGGCCAGCGAGCGATAGGCGCAGCGGAAATAATCCCCCTCGGATTTGGGGCGCATCCGCAGGGAGGCGTCAAAGGCGTCCTTCATCCGCTCGGGCGCGAGAAATGCGGCGGCGTTGGCCTCCACGGTTTCATCAAAGGTGCTCTCCTCAGCCTCGCAAACGATCTCCGGGAAGGGCTTGTCCGGGCAAAGCTCCTCCTTCAGCCGGTTGATGAGCCACATGCCCATGATGTTCTTCTGATAGCGGTTGTATCCCACGCCGCCCTCGTTGGACCAGTTGGCCAGCTCGCTGCCGGCGTTGGTGATGGGCTTTGGGGTCTTGACCCCCAGCAGCGACCAGGTGCCGGAGGAGATGTAGGGCTGGCTGCCCTCCATCGGGATGCCCTCCACGGCGGAGGCGGTGTCGTGGGTGGCGCAGAGGACGCATTTGATGCCCTGGTAGTCGCCGATGGCGGTGCCGGGCTGAAGGAGAGTCGGGAACAGATGCTCCGGCAATCCCAGCGCACGCACGATCTCCGGATCAAAAGCGCCGGTCTCTGCGCTGACCATGCCTCCGGTGGTGGCGTTGGTGTACTCGTGGGCCTTTGCGCCGCAGAGCTTGTAGAGCAGGTACTCCGGCATGAGCAGAAAGTCCGTCACTCCGTCCAGCCGCCCCGCCAGCTTGTCGGCGTAGAGCTGATAGATGGTGTTGAAGGGCTGGAACTGGATCCCCGTCCGGCGGTAGAGCTCGGAGAAGGGCAGGCGCTCATGCACCTGGGAGATCACGGCCTCGGTGCGGCTGTCCCGATAGGCATAGCAGGGCAGCACCTCCTCGTCCCCCCGCAGGAGCACATAGTCCACGGCCCAGGTGTCGATGGACAGGCTGACGATTCCGGGAAAGGCCTCCTTTGCCCGGGCGATGCCCGCCTTCACGTGGGAGAGCAGGCTCTCGATATCCCAGGTCAGGTGACCGTCCCGCTCCGTCACGCCATTGGGAAAGCGGTAGACCTCTGTTGTGCGGATCTCCCCGTCCTCCTTCCAGCCGACAATGTGCCGCCCGGAGGAGGCACCGATGTCAATTGCAAGATAACAGCGCATAATAAATCCCCCCTGTCTGCTCGCATTGTAGCAGACGGGAGGGAAATTTTGAATGACCTGGATTGTTTAAAAAAGTGTCCTTATTCGCACCTGCGGTAGTGCCGCGGGGACTGGCCGAACCGGGCGGAAAAGATCCGGTGAAAGTAACTGATATTGTCATATCCCACCGCGGCGGAGATCTCCGAAACGCTGCTGTCTGTATGGGTCAGCAGCCACGCCGCCTGGGACAGCCGCTTTTCCTGCACCAGCGCCGTATAGGTTCTGCCGGTGCGGCGCTTGACCTCCCGGGAGAGCCAGGCCATATCATAGTGCAGGAGCTGGGCGACCTCTGTCAGACTTCCGTTGACGTAGTTTTCCTCGATGTAGCGCAGCACCTGCACCACCAGCGCCTGCTCCTTGGTGCCCACCGAGAGGGTGTCCGTATGGTTGAGCAGCTCGGCAAAGAGCAGCCCCATGGTCATCTGATGGATGCTCCGCTTGTTGGGCGTGTCCTGAATCAGCGTCCACAGGAGGTTCTCAATCAGGTTTTGCACGCTCTTGACCTCCGCCACCCGGAAGAGAAGAAAGCCAGAGGGGTTTTCCCCACAGAAGCAGCGGAGAATAAACTCCCGCAGAGGCGTCTCCTCGCTGCCGAAGTAGTCCAATGTGCCGCCGAAGAACTCCGGACGAATGATAAAATTCACCGCAAGGTCATCCTGGCCCGCGGGCAGAATCTCCTGCCGGGCGTTCTGGCCCAGAATCAGCAGCTCTCCGGCACCGAGCACGATCTCGGTGCCGTTGATGATATGGGTGGTGTGCCCTTGACACATGTAGACCATTTCCACGTAGTCGTGGGTGTGCTCCGGGAATCGGACAAACCGGGTGTGGGGGCGGACGGTGATGACCTTCCCGGGGCTGAGCAGCTTCTGGCCGGAGATCACATCGTGGCTGCCGTCCATGTAAAGGCTCCTGTCAATGACTTTCTGACCGTGGAGCAGCGCCTGCTCCTCCTGCGTGACGATGGATAGCTGCTCGATGATTC
>JAFVAS010000170.1 GCA_017480395.1 Oscillospiraceae bacterium
AAGATGGCCTTGGTGTTGGGCTGGATGGCGGCCTCAACCTCCTCCAGGTTGTGCACGTCCACGAAGGTGGCCTCAATGCCGTAGAGGGGCAGGGTGTGGGAGAGCAGGTTGGCGGTGCCGCCGTAGATGGTCTTCTGGGCCACGATGTGCTCCCCGGCCTTGGCCAGCGCCTGGATGGTGTAGGTGATGGCGGCGGCGCCGGAGGCGACGGCCAGACCTGCCACGCCGCCCTCCAGCGCGGCGATACGATCCTCGAAGACGCCCTGGGTGGAGTTGGTCAGACGGCCATAGATGTTGCCGGCGTCGGCCAGGCCGAAGCGGGCGGCGGCGTGGGCGCTGTTGTGGAAGACGTAGGAGGTGGTGGCGTAAATCGGAACGGCACGGGCCTCGGAAGCGGGATCGGGCTGCTCCTGGCCGACGTGCAGCTGCAGGGTCTCAAACTTATATTTGCTCATGATAATTACCTCTTTCAACTTTCAATTTTTTATTTTTGTGGAATGCGGTTGGAATTTTGCTTTTCGGCGCCGCAAGGGGGGGTGCGGCGGGGGTTTATCGGGCGGGACACGGAGTGGTACAGCGCATTCGCCCATATCGGAAGTTGTGCCGGTTCAGTCGGTTGAGCAGCGCTCTCATCTGCGTCCTGCCTCCCTTCGTTTCTTGACTGTGCTTGTATTATAGCGCCGCTCCCGGCATTTGTCCAATATATAAAAAATAGGGCCAGCTATCAATTCTTTTGATAACCAGCCCGGCTGCTGAGACACCTCTCCTTATAAAATCATTTATTCCTCCAGAATCCCCAGATACCGCCGGATCTCCTTCAGGAACACCTGGCCGATCTCGCTGAGGATATAGTTCTTCTTCTGGATATAGCCGATCTCCATGACGCTGTTCTGGTTGTCGTCGTCCTCGGCATAGGGGACGGCGACGTAGTCGTCCCCGTTGAGCTCCTCGCAGATGATGCCGGAGCAGAGGGTGTAGCCGTTCAGCCCCACCATCAGGTTCAGCATGGTGGCCCGGTCGGTGGCATGGATGGCCCGGGGATACTCGTTCTCCGTCAAAATCTCCTCGGCCAGGAAGGCGGAGCTCTGGCTGCCCTGCTCGAAGGAGAGGCAGGGATAGCCGGTCAGCTGCTGGAAGGTGATGGCGCTCTCCCCCGCCAGGGGATGTCCCCGCCAGAGGTAGACATAGGCCCGGCAGTCGATCAGGTGGTGAAACTCCAGGTCGTTGTCCCGCAGCAGCTTGCCCAGCATCCGGTGGTTGTACTCGCTGCGGTAGAGGATGCCGATCTCGCTGCGCATCTCCCCCACGTCCCGGATGACGTCGGCGGTCTTGGTCTCCCGGATGGCGAACTCAAAGCTCAGGGTGTCGAACTGCTTGACCATCTCGACAAAGGCCTTGTCCACAAAGGAGTAGTGCTGGGTGGAGACGCCGAACTTCTGCTTGATGCTGCTGTGGTCGCCGTACTTCATCTGCAGCAGCTCATACTGCTGATAGACCTGCCGGGCGTGGCGCAGAAACTCCAGCCCCTCGTTGGTGGGGGTGACTCCCCGGCTGGTGCGGTTGAAGATGGTGATGCCGATCTCCGTCTCCAGCTCCCGCACCGCGCTGGTCAGCGTGGGCTGGGAGACAAAGAGCTGCTCCGCCGCCTTATTCATGGAGCCGGAGTCGGCGATGGTGATGAGATAGTGGATCTGAAGCAGGGTCACCGGGACCGCCCCTTTCGCAAATATAATAAAATGGGAACCATAGAAAACGCAGAGAAACATCTGGGCCTATACTATCTCATTTTTCGCTCCGGCGCAAGCGCGCCGGGCAAAAATGTTCCCAATGGAATCAAAAAGCCCCGCGCCACAGCGCGGGGCTTTGGGGTTCGAAGCGTCAGCTGTGGATCACGCGCCCAAAAAGCGCTTCAGCGCGGAGAAGGTCTCCTCGCTCAGGTCGTGCTCCACCTTGCAGGCGTCCTCCCGGGCGATCTCGTCCGGCACACCCAGCTTGCTGAAAAAGTCGGTGAGCAGGCAGTGGCGCTCATAGATGGAGGACGCGATGGCCTCCCCGGCGGGGGTGAGCAGCAGAAAGCCGTCCTCGTCCATGGTCACCATCCCCTCGTCCCGCAGCCGTCCCATGGCCACGCTGACGCTGGGCTTGCTGACCTCCAGATGCCGGGCCACGTCCACGGAGCGGCAGCTGCCCCGCTGGCTGCGGATCATCAGAATGGCCTCCAGATAATCCTCTCCTGATCTGTGAATCGCCATGGCTTGCCTCCTGTAAATTAGCTTTAGCTAACTTCATTGTAACACAATTTTCCCCGTTTGCAAGAGAAAGTTTTCCCGAATCCATGACGCCGCCCCGGAACTGTGCTAAGATAGGGGAAAGGAGTGTTTTCTGTGGAAAATTTCATCTTCTCGCTGCACGCCACCCTGCCCGTCTTTCTGGTGATTCTGCTGGGCTGGTTTTTGCAGCGTGTGGGCATCCTCACCGCCCCCTTCTGCAAGGCGGGCAATCAATATGTGTTCCAATGCGCCCTGCCGGTCAGCCTGTTCCGCTCCATCTCCACCATGGATCTGTACAGCGACTTCAATCCCCTGTTCTGCCTGTTCTGCTTCGGGGTCACCACCGTGATGTTCCTGGGCGTCTGGGGGCTGAGCGCCCTGCTGCTGCGGGACAAGACCATGGTGGGTGCCTTCTCCCAGGCGGCGGCCCGCTCCAGCGCCGCCATTCTGGGCATCGCCTTCGCCGTCAACATCTACGGCAACGCGGGCATGGTGCCCATGATGATCGTCGCCGCCGTCCCGTTTTTCAACATCTACGCCGTGCTGATCCTCTCCTTCTCCCCCCAGGTGGACGAGGACGGGCGTCCGCTGCCCCCCTCCGGGGAGGGGAGCGCGGTAAAGCGCGCCTGCCTCAACGTGCTGAAAAATCCCATCATCCTGGGCATTCTGATCGGCATCCCCTTCGCCCTGCTGCGCGTTCAACTGCCCGGCATCCTCACCACCACCCTGGACACCGTGGGGAGTACCGCCACCCCCGTGGCGCTGCTGGTGGTGGGGGCCTCCTTCTCCGGCGGGGAGGCGCTGAAAAAATGGCGGCCCGCCGTGGCGGCCACCTTCATCAAGCTCTTTCTGCTGCCCGCCCTCTTTCTGCCCCTGGCGGCGGCGCTGGGCTTTCGGAACAGCGAGATGGTGGCCATCCTCATCATGGTGGGCTCCCCCACCACCGTCTCCTGCTATGTCATGGCCAAGAGCATGCGGGGGGACGGGGTGCTGACCGCCAACGTCATCGTGCTGGCCACCCTCCTCTCCTCCGTCTCCATCACCCTGTGGCTCTTCCTGCTGCGCTCCTTCGCCCTCATTTAAAAAATTCGCATTGCACAGGAAATGCGCATTGACGAAAACAGGGGAACCCGGTATAATAGCTTTATCTGTGGGTTGAATCAGGAGGAGGATTTTTTCCATGTCTGTGAAATATATTTTCGTCACCGGAGGCGTGGTCTCCGGGCTGGGCAAAGGCATCACCGCCGCGTCCCTGGGCCGGCTGCTGAAGGAGCGGGGCTTCAAGGTCACCAACCAGAAGCTCGATCCCTATCTGAACGTCGATCCCGGCACCATGAGCCCCTATCAGCACGGCGAGGTCTTTGTCACCGACGACGGCGCGGAGACCGACCTGGATCTGGGCCACTACGAGCGCTTCACCGACGAGAATCTGACGGTCAATTCCTCCGTCACCTCCGGCAAGGTCTACTGGAATGTCCTCAACCGGGAGCGCCAGGGCGAGTATCTGGGCGGCACCATCCAGGTCATTCCCCACATCACCAACGAGATCAAGGACCGCATCTACCGCCTGGGCCGCACCAGCAATGTGGACATCTGTATCATCGAGGTCGGCGGCAC
>JAFVAS010000171.1 GCA_017480395.1 Oscillospiraceae bacterium
CCACGAGATGGAGAAGCTGGACAAGTACCTGGGCGGCGTTAAGGAGATGCGCAAGCTCCCCGGCGCCCTGTTCGTCGTCGATCCCCGCAAGGAGCACAACGCCGTGGCCGAGGCCCGCAAGCTGGGCATTCCCGTCATCGCCATCGTCGACACCAACTGCGATCCCGATGAGATCGACTACGTCATCCCCGGCAACGACGACGCCATCCGCGCCATCCGCCTGATCTCCTCCGTCATGGCCAACGCCATCACCGAGGGCAAGCAGGGCGAGGAGACCGCCGAGGAGGCCGCTCCCGCCGCCGAGTAATCATCTAAAAGTCAAACGCTGCACGAAACGCTCCGCCCGCTCTGCGGGCGGAGCTGAGATAAAACAGGAGGGAAATACAATGGCATCTTTTACCGCACAGGATGTTAAGAGACTGCGCGAAATGACCAACGTCGGCATGATGGACTGCAAGAAGGCCCTGACCGAGGCCGACGGTGATTTTGACATGGCCATCGAGTGGCTGCGGGAGAAGGGCAAGGCCGCTTCCGTCAAGAAGGCCGGCAAGGTTGCCGCCGAGGGCGTGTCCTATGCCGCCGTCATCAATGGCGTCGGCGTCGTCATCGAGGTCAACTCCCAGACCGACTTCGTCGCCAAGAATGAGATTTTCCAAGGCTTTGTGCGTGACCTGGCCGCCGTCGTCGCCGAGCAGAACCCCGCCGATGTGGAGGCCCTGAAGGCCGCCACCTATCCTGGCACCGACCGCACCGTCGCCGACGTCACCAGCGACCGCGTCCTCGCCATCGGCGAGAACCTCCAGATCCGCCGCTTCGTCCGCTATGCCGAGGGCGTCAGCGTCCCCTATGTCCACCAGAACGGTAAGGTGGGCGTGCTGGTCAACCTGGCCGTCGAGGGCATCGACCCCGCCGCCGTGGTGGAGCTGGGCAAGGACGTCGCCATGCAGATCTGCTCCATGAGCCCCACCTACGTCTCCAGCGACGATGTGCCCGCCGAGGCCGTCGAGGCTGAGAAGGCCGTCCAGCTGGCCAAGGCCCTGGAGGAGGGTGCCTCCAACACCAAGATCCCCGCCGAGAAGGCCAAGATGATCGCCGAGAACAAGGTCAAGGGCCGCATGAACAACTTCTTCGCCGAGGTCTGCCTGCTGAACCAGGCCTTCGTCAAGGAGAACAAGGTCACCGTGGGCGAGCACATCAAGTCCGTTGCCAAGAGCCTGGGCGGCACCATCACCGTCACCGCCTTCACCCGGTTTGTGACCGGCGAGGGCATCGAGAAGGCCGAGGAGAACTACGCTGACGAGGTCGCCAGCCTGGCCGGCCTGAAGTAATCCGCTTTCACATTTACACCAGAGAGGGCGAAGCGTTCCGCTTCGCCCTCTTTTTGTCACAGGGGGAAAGGATGGACATTTCCCCGCGATTATGCTATACTATATCAGTTAAAATGGCAGAAAAGGAGCTTTTATGTTATGTTAACCATAAACGCGCTCTATGACCTGAGTCATACCTTGGCCGGGGACTACCTGGCGCAGTTTCGCTACCCCTGGGATGCGCTGGACGGCATCTCCGCGTTGATCGACGCCCTGGGGCCGCAGCTGCCCGCGGCGGAGTACACGGAGGTCTCCCCCCGGGTCTGGGTGCACAACAGTGCCCAGGTTGCCCCGACGGCCTATCTCGGTGCCCCCTGTATCATCGGGCCGGAGACGGAGGTGCGCCACTGCGCCTTCATCCGGGGCAGCGCCCTGGTGGGGGCCAACTGCGTGGTGGGCAACTCGGTGGAGCTGAAAAACGTCATCCTCTTCGACGGCGTGCAGACGCCCCACTACAACTATGTGGGGGACAGCATCCTGGGCTATAAGTCCCACATGGGGGCGGGTTCCATCACCTCCAACGTCAAGTCGGATAAGACCCTGGTGGTGGTGCACGGCGAGACAGAGCTGCCCACAGGGCGGAAGAAGTTCGGCGCGATGCTGGGGGATTTTGTCGAGGTGGGCTGCAACAGCGTGCTCAACCCCGGCACCGTCATCGGCCCCCACACCAATGTCTATCCCCTCTCCGCGGTGCGGGGTGTGATCCCGGCCAATTCCATCGTCAAGACCGGCGGCGTGGTGGTCGCCAAGGTCGAAAAGCCTTGATTTCCGGCAGGAGGACTGTTTCATATGGGTAAATATTTTGGCACCGACGGCTTCCGGGGTGAGGCCAACGTCAATCTGACCGCCGACCACGCCTACAAGGTGGGTCGCTTCCTGGGCTGGTATTACGGCGAACAGAAGCGCCGGGCCGGGGACGACACCCCCGCCCGCATCCTGATCGGCAAGGACACCCGCCGCTCCAGCTATATGCTGGAGTATTCCCTGGTGGGCGGGCTGGTGGCCTCCGGGGCGGACGCCCATCTGCTCCACGTCACCACCACCCCCTCCGTGGCCTATATCGCCCGGGTGGACGCCTTTGACTGCGGCATCATGATCTCCGCCAGCCACAACCCCTTCTATGACAACGGCATCAAGCTCATCAACGGCCAGGGGGAGAAGATGGATGAGGATACCATCGCCCTGGTGGAGGCCTATCTGGACGGGGAGCTGGAGGTCTTCGGCCAGCGCTGGCCGGAGATCCCCTATGCCCAGCGGGAGCGGATCGGCTGCACCGTGGACTATGTGTCCGGCCGCAACCGCTATATCGGCTACCTGATCTCCCTGGGCGTCTACTCCTTCCGGGGGATCAAGGTGGGCCTGGACTGCGCCAACGGCAGCGCCTGGTCCATTGCCAAGGCGGTGTTCGACGCCCTGGGGGCCACCACCTATGTGCTCAACGCCGAGCCCAACGGCCTGAACATCAACGAGAACGCCGGCTCCACCCACATCGAGGGACTGCAGAGGTTCGTGGTGGAGAAGGGGCTGGACGTGGGCTTCGCCTACGACGGCGACGCTGACCGCTGCCTCTGCGTGGACGAGAAGGGCAACGTGCTCTCCGGCGACCACATTCTGTATATCTACGGCCGCTACATGAAGGAGCGGGGCAAGCTGCTGACCAACACCATCGTCACCACGGTCATGTCCAACTTTGGCCTCTACCGGGCCCTGGATGAGCTGGGCATCGGCTACGCCAAGACCAAGGTGGGCGACAAGTACGTCTATGAATACATGGTCAACAACGGCTGCCGCATCGGCGGCGAGCAGTCGGGCCACATCATCTTCTCCAAGTACGCCTCCACCGGCGACGGTATTTTGACCTCGATGAAGATGATGGAGGTCATGCTGGCCAAGAAGGCGAAGATGAGCGACCTGGCCGCGCCCCTGACCATCTATCCCCAGGAGCTGGTCAACGTCCGGGTCAGGGACAAGGCCGCCGCCCAGGCCGACCCGGATGTCCAGGCCGCGGTGCAGGCCGTGGCCGATCAGCTGGGGGACACCGGCCGCATCCTGGTGCGGGAGTCGGGCACCGAGCCGCTGATCCGCGTCATGGTGGAGGCGGAGACCCAGGAGGCCTGCAAGACCCTGGCCGACCAGGTGGTGCAGGTCATCGTGAACAAGGGCCATCGGGCCTGACAACGGACAGGAGGAGCAAATCATGTGCGGAATTGTTGGATATACCGGGCCCCAGCAGGCGGCGCCGGTGCTGCTGAGCGGCCTGTCCCGGCTGGAGTACCGGGGCTATGACTCCGCCGGCCTGGCCGTGCGGGACGGGGAGAAAACCCCGGAGGTCGTCAAGTCCAAGGGCCGGCTGAAGGTGCTGGCGGAGAAGACCGACGACGGCCGCGCCCTGCGGGGCAGCTGCGGCATCGGCCACACCCGCTGGGCCACCCACGGCGAGCCCAGCGAGGAGAACGCCCACCCCCACGCCTCGGAGCAGATGGATGTGGTGGCGGTGCACAACGGCATCATCGAGAATTACGCCGAGCTGAAGGAGAAGCTGGTCAAGCGGGGCTACACCTTTTACAGCCAGACCGACACCGAGGTGGCGGTGAAGCTGATCGACTACTACTACAAAAAGTACAACATGGGCCCCATCGACGCCCTGGCCAAGACCATGGTGCGGGTGCGGGGCAGCTACGCCCTGGCGGTGCTCTTCCGGGACTATCCCGGCGAGATCTTTGTCGCCCGGAAGGACAGCCCCATGATCATCGGCGTGGACGAGGGGGACGGCGCCACCTACGTCGCCTCCGACGTGCCCGCCATCCTGAACTACACCCGCAGCGTCTATTACATCGGCAACCTGGAGATGGCCCGCCTCACCCCGGGCAGCGCCACCTTCTACAACCTGGATGGCGAGGTGCTGGAGAAGGAGCGGGTGGAGATCGAGTGGGATGCCGAGGCCGCGGAGAAGGGCGGCTTTGAGCACTTCATGATCAAGGAGATCCACGAGCAGCCCAAGGCCGTGCTGGATACCATCCACTCCGCCGTCAGGGAGGAGGGCATCGACCTGTCCGATTCCGGCCTGACCGACGAGGTGCTGCGCGCCGTCAGCCAGGTCTATATCGTCGCCTGCGGCTCCGCCTAC
>JAFVAS010000172.1 GCA_017480395.1 Oscillospiraceae bacterium
GCATGTCGAAGGTGCCGTCCTCCTCCATCTTCTTCAGCTGGTTCATGCGGTCCACGCGGGTGCGCATGGTCTTGAAGTTGGTGAGCATGCCGCCCAGCCAACGGGAGTTGACGTAGAACATGTTGACGCGGCTGGCCTCCTCGCGGATGGCCTCCTGCGCCTGCTTCTTGGTGCCGACGAAGAGCAGGGTCTGGCCGTTGGCGGCGATCTCCTTGACGAAGTTATAGGCCTCCTCCAGCTTCTTCACGGTCTTCTGCAGATCGATGATATAGATACCGTTGCGCTCAGTATAGATATAGGTCTGCATCTTGGGGTTCCAGCGACGGGTCTGGTGGCCGAAATGCACACCGGCCTCCAGGAGCTGCTTCATAGAAACGACTGCCATAATGTTTGTTTTCCTCCTTTTTTGTTGTTACCTCCACAGGGTTCATGTTTCCACGCCCACCGGGCAAAACCCGGCACAGGGCGCAAAATCCCCCTCGTGTGCGTAATCCTTGAATACATTATCACAACCGCCCGGCAATTGCAACCTTTTTTTGCGCCGCAGGGTCACTTTTTTCGCCCCGATCGGTCCCTCACCAGCGCCGCCGCTTCTCCCGCTTCTTCACCGGCCGGCGCAGGGGCTTGCCCTCCACCAGGATGATGTCCGGCCCGATGCGGCAGATGTCCTTCCAGGGCACGATGATGAGATCCTTCGCCCCGAAAAGCCCGAAAAAGCGCGGCTTGCCCGGAATCACCAGGGCCATGACCTGGCCGCTGGCCAGCTCCAGATCCAGATCGCAGACATAGCCGAAGCGGCAGCCGTCGGAGACGGAGATGACCTCCTTGTCCCGCAGCTCCTGAAACGTTCCCTGCATTTGATCCACCCCTTTCCCCACATCCTATGCCGGCGGCGGCCCGTCCCATGAATGGATTTTCGCCGAAGGGGAAATACTGTGTTGCGAACAGACAGGAGGGACACGCCATGCAGGGTAAAGTGGAGATCAGCGGCATCAGCACCGCAGGACTCAAGACGTTGAAGAGCGACGAGATGACCGAGCTGCTGCGCCGGGTCAAACAGGGCGACGAGCAGGCCCGCCAGGCGATGATCGAGGGAAATCTGCGCCTGGTGCTCTCGGTCATTCAGCGCTTCGCCTCCCGGGGGGAGAACATGGACGACCTGTTCCAGATCGGCTGCATCGGCCTGATGAAGGCCATCGACAACTTCGACGTGGATCAGTTCGACGTCAAGTTCTCCACCTACGGCGTGCCCATGATCGCCGGGGAGGTGCGCCGCTTTCTGCGGGACTCCGCCCCGGTGCGGGTCAGCCGCTCCATGCGGGACACCGCCTACAAGGTGCTCAAGGCCCGGGAGGCCTTCACCCGGGACAACCTCCGGGAGCCCACCGCCGACGAGATCGCCCGGATGCTGGGCATCGAGCGGGAGGACGTGGTCTTCGCCCTGGACGCCATCGCCGACCCGGTGTCCCTCTACGCCCCGGTCTACTCTGAAGGGGGCGAGACGGTGTGCGTCATGGATCAGGTGAAGGACAACAAGAACACCGATGAGCACTGGCTGGAGCGCATCGCCCTGCGGGACGCCATCTCCCACCTGACGGAGCGGGAGAAGCGCATTCTGCAAAAGCGCTATTTCCAGGGCAAGACCCAGATGGAGGTCTCCGCCGAGATCGGCATCAGCCAGGCCCAGGTGTCCCGCCTGGAGAAGCACGCCATCCGCCGCATCCGGGAGCAGCTGTGAGTTTGGAAAAAATCACAGAATGCTCACCAGCTCCTTCTTCAGCCGCACCATGATGCGCTTTTCCAGCCGGGAGATGTAGGACTGGGAGATGCCCAGCTGATCGGCCACCTCCTTCTGGGTGTGGGAGCGCCGCCGCCCCAGGCCGTAGCGCAGGGATATGATGAGCTTCTCCCGCTCGCTGAGGGTCTGCAGCGCCCGGCGGAGCATCTGGCACTCGGTGTAGCGCTCGATGGGCTGCTGCACGATGTCGGCGTCGGTGCCCAGCAGGTCGGAGAGCAGCAGCTCATTGCCGTCCCAGTCGGTGTTCAGCGGTTCATCCAGGGAGACCTCCGCCTTCTCCCGGCTGGTCTTGCGCAGATACATTAAAATTTCGTTCTCAATACAGCGGGAGGCGTAGGTGGCCAGCTTGATATTCCTGTCCAGCCGGAAGGTGTTGACCGCCTTGATGAGGCCGATGGTACCGATGCTGATCAGATCCTCCAGGTTGACGTTGGTGTTCTCGAAGCGCCGGGCGATAAAGACCACCAGGCGCAGATTGTGTTCGATGAGCAGCGCCCTGGCCCCCTCGTCCCCGGCGGCCACCCGCTCCAGCACGTCGGCCTCCTGCTGCTTCTCCAGGGGCGGGGGCAGAAAATCGCCGCCGCCGATGTACATCACCGTGGGCGTCCTGCCCGATAAAAGCCGCGCCCGCAGGCGCAGCCACCATGTGTTCCAGAACTTCATGTCATGCTCCCCTTCCCTCCGGGGCCACCAGGCCCTGATAATCGCCGCCGTCGGACACCGGCTCCGCCGTCCCCGCCAGCAGCATGCTCCGCCTTTTTCCGTCCACCCAGATCTCCTCCGGCTCCACCGCCAGCAGCAGCGCCTGGCCCACCCCCACCGTGTGGTAGACCACCAGCTGCACCCGCCCCGGGGGCAGCGCGGCCAGGGCCTTGGCAAAGCCCCGCTCCGGGGCGGCAAAATCCGCCTGCTCCAGCCCGGCGCGGGGCAGCAGGCGGCGCAGCACCCGCCAGTCCGCCACCAGCACCGGCCGGTTGCGGCGGTCAGTCAGGGTGTTGCCCGTGTCCACCAGGGCGCGGAAGGTCACCGTCTCCCCCTGCAGCTTTACCCGCACCTCCGCCATCCCGCCGACGGTCCGGCTCAGCCTGCGGCGAAAGAGCCAGCCCAGGGCGGCGCAGCAGCAGCTCCCCGCCGCCAACACCGCCAGAAAATCCGCCCCGGTGGTGACGGTGCCCCGGAGGAAGGTGGCCCCGCCCAGGCCGGTCAGGGCCAGCACCCCGCCCCCCAGGGCGGCGGTCAGGGCAAAAAAGGCCCCCAGCACCCGCCGGAAGCGCTCCGTCCCATAAAAGGCGATGGCGGCCATCCCCGCGCCGGAGAGCAGCCGCAGGGGCCACGCCGCCAGCCAGTCCAGCCCGGGCAGAAAAATCAGCAGGGCATAGAGCGCCCCGAAGAGGGCCCCCAGCCCCAGCCGGGGCCGGGAGAAGGGACAGGCGGCCACCTGGGCCGTCAGCCGCAGCAGACAGTAGTCCAGCAGCAGATTGAGCGCCAGCAGCGCGTCGGCGTAGACGATCACCGTCCCCCCTCCTCTCCGGCGTCCGGATGACAGGATTATAGTGTACAACCCCGCCGCGGCAAAAGCCGTCGGAGGCGGGGACAGGCAAAAAAAGACCCGCACCGGACGGGCACACCCCCCGATGTGACGCAACGTGTCGTGACACCGGGCGGGATATGGGCTAGAATAGAGCCACAAGGAGGTGCAAGCCACATGTTTGGAGAAAAACTGAAAAAGCTGCGGACCGACAATCAGCTGACCCAGGAGGAGCTGGCCGAAAAGCTGTTTGTGACGCGGACCGCCATTTCCAAGTGGGAGACCAACAAGGGGTACCCCAGCATCGAC
>JAFVAS010000173.1 GCA_017480395.1 Oscillospiraceae bacterium
GGCCACGGCGCTGCCCCCCAGCAGGGATCCGAGGGCGGGAGGCTGCCAGGCGTCCGCACCGAAAACCGCCGACGACGCCCCCAGGGTCAGCGCCAGCGCCCACAGCCCCCCGCGCACATCCCCCCAGCCGATATCCGCCAGGTTGCACCAGCGCACCCGGGGCGCCGTCGCCAGAACCAGCATCCCGCCGATCAGCGCCACCAGGGCGAAGAGCAGCTTTCCCGCCCGTTCCCGCTGAACCGCCTTCAGCGCACCGGATCGCCAGGCCAGCGCCAGCATGGGCAGAATGATCCCCCAGCGGCTCCAGCCGGAGAAGAGGTACCAGCTCAGCCCCCGGGCGCAGTGGTCCAGGCTCAGGGCCATGGCCCCCACCGCCCAGAGCTGGCCCAGAAATGCCGCCGCCCGGCCCCGTCGGCCGGCAAGCGGGTGCCGCCGCAATAAGACGGCAGGCAGCAGGCCCAGCAGCACCCCGGCCCAGCCCAGAGCGGAGCCGGTCACATAGGGCATCAGCGACCCGATCAGGCCGTAGATTGCCGCGCCCTGAAGCCAGCTTCGCCAGCCCACGCGCCGTTTTACCTCCATGCGCCGATCTCCATCTCTCCCCGCACCTCCACCGTTCCGTCCTCAGCCACCAAAAGGGGGACGGAGACCGGCCGTCCCGCCGCCAGATCGGCGGAGAGCTCCAGCACCGTCACACCCCGCTCCTCCCGGGCCCGATCCAGATCCTCCAGGGCCTTGACCGCCGGATTCTCCCCGTCAAAAGCGTCCATGAACGCCCGAGCGGTCTGATCCCGCAGGACATAGATCCGGGCGGAGTAGGTCAGCTCCGGGTCTGCGACAAAGGCCGCCAGGGCATCGGGCAGGGCGTCCGGCTCCACCACCCAGTCGGTGACATGCACCAGCGACGCCTGCCGCTTCTCCTTCAGGTCGTCCCGGGCGGAGGCGTAGTCCGTCCCCTCCCCGGTGTCCACCTCCGGCGGCTGGGTCTCCTCCCCGCTCTGCTCCCCGCCGGTGGCGGCGATCAGAATCATCCGCTCTCCCTCCCGGCCCAGGGCGATGGTGCGCAGGATGGCCTCGTCCGCCGCGTCGGTGTGCCGGGGCAGGGCCTGACAGGCCGTCAGCAGGGGGATACATATTATTATAATCAGAATCTTCATCTGCCGCATGGTTCACCTCTGATTGCGCACCTCGCGGGGGTGGAGAAACACCTCCCGCAGCTTGGCCCGGCGCACCGGCACCCGGGTGGCGGCGCTGGGACCCTTCTCCGCGTCCGGGGCGAAGGGGGCCAGCCAGCTCACCCCCAGCCCCTCCACCTGGGCCAGATGGAGGCACAGCCAGGCCAGCCCCAGGGCGATGCCGAACACCCCAGCCAGAGCGGAGAGCACAGAGAGGGCAAACCGCACCGCCCGCAGGGCGTTGGCCAGGTCGTTGTTGGGCAGGGTGTAGCCCGCGATCCCGGCGGCGGAGACCACGACCACCACCACCGGGGAGAACAGCTTGGCCGTCACCGCCGCCTGCCCCACCACCAGGGAGCCGATGATGCTGACATTCTGGCCGGTGAACCGGGGCATCCGGGAGCCGGCCTCCTGCAAAATCTCAAAGGCCAACAGGAGCAGCAGCACCTCCAGCGGGGGCGAGATGGGGACGCTCTGCCGGGAGGCGGAGATGGACTCCGCCATGGCCGCGGGCATCAGCCCAAAGTGGAAGGCCGCCGCCGCGATATAGAGGGCGGGCAGCAGCAGGCTCACCCCCAGGCAGAGATAGCGCACCCCGGCCAGCAGCCGCGCCACCAGCCATTGATTATTCTGGTCGGCGGGGGTGCGCAGAAACATGGACACGGTGCCGGGCAGCAGGAGCCCCTGGGCAATGCCGTCGCAGAACACCCCCACCATGCCGTTCATCAGCCCCTGGCAGAACCGGTCGGGCCGCTGGGTGGAGACAAAGGTGGGGAACATGGTGCTGTGGGTGTCGGTGATGGCCCCGGCCAGCGGCTCCGCAGCCAAAAGCGCGTCCACATCCAACCCCTGCACCCGCTCCAGCACGCTCTGGGCCAGGGCCGGGTTCGTCAGGCCCTCCACCCAGAGGACATCCACCGTCGTGCGGGACTCCCGGCCCACGGTGCTGGAGGCCACCGCCAGCCGGCAGGTCTTGAGCCGCCGCCGCACCAGGGAGGTGTTGGTGCGGATGGCCTCCACAAATGCGTCGTTGGCCCCCTTGACCGTGGGTTCGTCCTCCGGCATCTCCACCCCCCGCTTCTCCTCGGTGGGCACCGGCACCAGCAGCAGCGCCCCGGCCAGCGCCACGGCGCATCCCCCGTCGGTCAGGCCATCGGCCGCCTCCTGGAGGGTGGCAGGCCGGAGGACGGTGCCCGCCCAGATGCCCCCCTCCAGGGCCGCGGTCACTGGGTCATCTCCCAGGGACAGCGTGGCGAGGGGGCGGAGCACATAGTCGTTGAGCCGCTCGGTGCGCACCATGCCCTCCAGCCAGTAGAGCGCCGCCTCCCCGCCCCCAGGCAGATGCAGCGTCCGGCGCTGAAAATCATCGGCGCGGGCAAAGACCTGCTCCAGCCCCGGCCCGCCCGGGGCCTCAGTATGCTCCGAGCGGGGCGGATGATAGGGGACAAACATGGCCCCACCTCCTGTCGTTGTTTTTTCCAGTATGCCCCGTCTCAGGAAAAATAGACATGGGGCCGCAGGCTGCGGCCCCATGGAGGGAGAAAGCGATATATTATAATGTATTTCCCCGGGCCGAGCCCCGGACAAACAGGAGCCGGAAGAGGGTGCGCACCGTGGGCTGAATGAAAAACAGCTGGGTGAAGTAGGCGAAGGGAAGGTTGAAGCAGACCAGCTTCAGCCAGTTTGCCAGCAGGGTCAGCAGGTGGAACCCGCTGTAATAGGGGTAGTAGAAGAGGGCGGCCAGCAGGCTCATGGACGGGCACATGATCCCCACCGTGGCGCAGATGATGGCGGTCTCGAAGAGCACCGGGTGGGTCTCGGCGGGATTAAAAACCTTCCGCGCCAGCCGGAAGGAGAGGGGACTGCCCAGCACATTCTCCAGCGTGTAGGCAAAGCAGAACTCGATCAGGATCACCGCCCAGATGGGCAGCATCCGCCCGAACATGTACACGCCCCCCTGGGCCCGCACCGCCCCGAGGACGCTCCCCGCGCCGGTCAGGTCCACGAGCAGCGACCCATTCACCACATACAGGCTGTAAAACACATAGGCGTGAACGGTGATGACGACGGTGAGGAAGGCGAAGATCATCCGTTGTGTTTGATTTTGCGGCATAACGTAACAACAGCTCCTTTTTTGGCATAGACGCAAAAAGACACAGGTGGGCCGCGCTCCGATCCGTTTGGGGTGTACCGTGATCAGATTTACGCGCCAGGCGCCACATGTGTCGTTCCGTTTCCATATGCCATTTTCAAATCCCCATGATTTTACCACACCCCGCCGCCCATTTTCAAGCGCGATTTTCCCGCGCAAAACCAATCTTGTGCAAACCGCCAAACCCCGTTATAATAGTGCCATCAATCATTTGGGAGGAACCGTTATGGAACAGAGCTGGCTGGAAGTGCGCATCGACACCACCGCCGCCGGGATCGAGCCGGTGTCCGCCTGGCTGACCGCCCTGGGCATCGTGGGCCTGGTGGTGGAGGAGGCGGCGGATTTTGAACAGTTCGCCGACGAGAATCGCGCGTCCTGGGACGAGGTGGACGACGACCTGAAGGCGGAGCGCAGCGGCGTCAACCGGGTCAAGTGCTATCTCACCGACGACGAGGAGGGCCGCGCCTGGCTCTCGGAGCTGCGGGCCGGACTGCCCGCCCTGCGTGCGCGCACCGGGGCCGACCTGGGGGCGCTGGCCCTCACCACCGTCTCCCTGCGGGAGGAGGACTGGGCCCACAACTGGCAGAAGTATTACGAGGCCTTCCCCGTCGGGGAGCGGCTCTATATCGTCCCGGAGTGGGAGCGGGGCAAGCTGGACATTCCGGCGGGCCGGACGCCGGTCTACCTGAACCCCGGCCAGATTTTCGGCACCGGCAGCCACGGCACGACCCGCCTCTGCCTGGAGGGGGTGGAGCGCTACGTCGTCCCCGGCGCGCCGGTGCTCGACCTGGGCTGCGGCTCCGGCATCCTGGCCATCGCGGCGCTGCTGCTGGGGGCGTCGGAGGCCAAGGGGTGCGACATCGACCACAAGGCGGTGGCGGTGGCGGCGGAGAACGCCGGCTTCAACGGCGTGGCGGACCGCCTGGCCGTCTACTGCGGCGACGTCACCGGGGACGCCCGGCTCGCCGCTCAGCTGGCGGGGCAGTACCCCCTGGTGCTGGCCAACATCATCGCCGACGTCATCATCCCCCTCTCCGCCCATGTGGGGCAATTCCTCACCCCCGACGGGGTGTTCCTCTGCTCCGGCATCATCGCCCACCGGGCCGACGACGTGAGAAACACCCTGGAATCCAACGGCTTCGCCGTGCTGGAGCGGCAGGAGCGGGAGGGCTGGGTGTCCTTCGCGGCGAAAAAAAGATAGTGTTCCCGTAACATTCCCTGCCAATTTCCGTCTTTGGGGGCGAAAGGAGGTCGCACCGATGGAAGATACCGAGATCGTCGCCCTGTATTGGGCCCGCAACGAGGCGGCCATCCCCGCCACGGCGGAGAAATACGGCCCCTACTGCACCACGGTGGCCCTGCGCATCCTCCCCCTGCCTCAGGACGCGGAGGAGTGCGTCAACGACACCTGGCTGCGCACCTGGAACGCGGTGCCGCCCCAGCGCCCGGCGCTGCTGCGCCCCTTCCTGGCCAAAATCACCCGGAACCTGGCCTTTGACCGCTATCGGGAGGCCACCGCCCGCAAGCGGGGCGGCGGGGAGCTGCCCCTGGCCCTGGAGGAGCTGGGGGAGTGCGTCTCCGACCGGGACACCGAGGGGGAGGCGCTGGCCCACGAGCTCTCCGCCGCCATCGACGCCTTTTTGCGGGCGCTGCCCCGGCGGGAGCGCAGCATCTTCCTGCGCCGTTACTTCTATGTGGACTCCTGCGCCGACATCGCCCGGCGCTTCGGCCTGCGGGAGAGCACCGTCCGGGTGCAGCTCCACCGAACCCGCGCCAAGCTGCGGGACTTTCTGCGGGAGGAGGGATTGGAGCCATGACGCGCGAGACGCTCTTTGCCGCCATCGGCCAGGTGGACGACGCCCTGCTGGAACAGGCAGAGCAGGGGCAGAAAACTCCCGTCTCCACCCATCTGCGCCGCTGGGCCGCCCTGGCTGCGGCGCTCTGCCTGGTGGTGGGCCTGGGGGCCTTTGGTTTAAGCCAGATTCGCGTGGGCAGCAGCGCGCCCGGCTCCAGCGACACCGCCTCCCCTGCCGCCGATGTCGGCTCCTTCGACAGCTATCCCGGCCCCATCCTGCCCCTGACCGCCGACGCTGACACCGGCCTGACCGCCCAGCGGGCGCTGACCCTGGACTACGCCCCCCGGGCCCGAACCGCCAATATGGCGACGGTGACAGACCGCTACACCCTGACCAACCCCACCGACGCCGACCAGACCCTCCTGCTGCGCTATCCCGTGGCCGCCTCCCTCTCCGATCTGTATTTCCACCCCGTCGCCCTCACCGTGGACGGAGCAGCCCTGGAGCCGTCTCTGGCGTTCGGCCCCGTCCTCTATGACGGCCAGACCCGGGAGGATTATCTGGCCCTTCTCTCCGGGACGGACTTCCTGGAGGATGACCCCGATCTGAGTCAGACCGTCACCCTCTGGCGCTTCACCCACACCGATTACGCCCCCACCGACGGGGTGGCCCCCAGCGTGGCCATCACCTTCCACCTTCCCCCCGGAGCGCGGGTGCAGTGCTTTGGCATGAACAGCTACGGCTGCTCCCCCGCCGGGGACGGGGGCTACGACTGGGAGTTCGGCTACTTCGTTGAGAGCGCCGCCCCCCTCACCCTCCTCTTCTACGGCGAAGCGCCCGGCGACTACACGGTGCAGGGCTATTCCAACCTGGGCTTCGACGCCGGGACGGAGATCGACGTCTCCGCCCAGATCACGGTGGAGACCGCCCCCCTGGGGGAGGTGCTCTCGGAGGCCGTCGCCCTGGCCGTATCCCGCGGTATCGAGGGGGACATCTCCCCCGATGACCCGGCGGTTCACGCCCTGTGGCAGGCGGTGGGGTATGACCTGCTGGCCTGGCGGGTCGATCCGGAGGATCTGGAGAACGTCTCCCTGGACGAGATGATCGATCGGAACTGGCTGATGCGCCGGGTCAGCCTGCTCTCCTTCCCCGTCACCGTCCCCGCCGGGGGCAGCGCGGAGGTACAGGCGGTCTACGACAAGGAGGCCTGCTACAACCGCGAGCACAGCACCTACCGGGAGCTCTACGGCTTTGACTGGGTGACCAGCTCCGACGCCCTGCCCGTCACGGACTTCTCCCTGCGGGTGGCCGCCACCGAGCCGGACGCCATGGAGATCGTCCGCCGCACCGACGACCCGGACGCCCCCTGGGGCGAGGTCGTGTTCCGGCTGTTGGGCTAAATACAACAAAGCCTCGCAGAGTTCGCCGCCACAGCGGCGAAGACGGTCAAATTCATTTTCTCCGGCGACATGTGCGTCGGAGAAAATACTTCTCGGCCTGTAAACGTGCGACATGGGCGCCTCCGGCGAACATGGAGTGCGCTGCAACAGGCCGCAACCCTTTCGTTGGCGAAGTCATTGGCTTTGCCAACGACTTAAGCGCCGTCCCCACCGGGGACGGCGCTCTTGCTATTATCTCGCTTAAAAATAGATCTTCTCCGCCAGCCAGCGCTTCAGCTCGCTGATGGGAACCCGCACCTGCTCCATGGTGTCGCGGTCGCGGATGGTGACGGCGTTGTCGGCGGGGGTGTTCTCGTCGCCCACGGTGGCAAAGTCCACGGTGATGCAGTAGGGGGTGCCGATCTCGTCCTCCCGGCGGTAGCGCTTGCCGATGCTGCCCGCGTCGTCATAGTCCACCATGAAATCCTTCGCCAGCTCGGCGTAGATCTCCTGGGCCTTGGGGGCCAGCTTCTTGCTCAGGGGCAGGACGGCGGCCTTGAAGGGGGCCAGGGCGGGGTGGAAGTGCATCACCACCCGCACGTCGTCGTTGCCCTTCTTGTCCTGGCCCACGACCTCCTCGTCATAGGCGTCGCATAGGAAGGCCAGCGTGACCCGGTCGGCGCCGAGGGAGGGCTCGATGACATAGGGGATGATGTGCTCGCCGCTCTCCTGGTCGTAGTAGGTCAGATCCTTGCCGGAGGTGTTCTGGTGCTGGGTCAGGTCGTAGTCGGTGCGGTCGGCCACGCCCCACAGCTCGCCCCAGCCGAAGGGGAACAGATACTCGAAGTCGGTGGTGGCCTTGGAGTAGAAGCTCAGCTCCTCCTGCTCGTGATCCCGCAGGCGGAGGTTCTCCTCCGTCATGTGCAGGCCCAGCAGCCAGTCGCGGCAGAAGGCGCGCCAGTAGTCGAACCACTCCAGGTCGGTGCCCGGCTTGCAGAA
>JAFVAS010000174.1 GCA_017480395.1 Oscillospiraceae bacterium
ATTGAAGCTTTGGACATGGATATCACGGCTTTCTTCCGAGCGCTGATCGCAGAAAGAAGATAAAAGAATAGAAGATAAACAGAAGCCTGCTGGGTAGCTATCATGAAGATGGTTACCTGGTGGGCTTCTTTTTTGTGCTCTGATCCAGGGTAATTGTAAAGCCTCGAATATGGTGCTTGTTTTTCGGCTTAATGGGGGATTAACAGGTCTTGACTGGGCTCGTGCCAAATGGGGTGGCTTTGCTACCAAGTATATCAAGTGGGGCGAGAAGCAGGCAGTTAAATATGCTGATGAGATTATTGTGCTTTCTACCTCCGTCCGGGATTATTTTCACTCTACTTATGGCCGAGAGACTGTGTTCATTCCCAATGGTGTGAATAGGCCCATATCAGCCCCTGCTCAATTGATCACAGAGAAGTGGGGTCTTGAGAAGGACACCTATGCCATGATGACTTGTCAATCGGGGAAGTAACAAATGAAGGAACGGTTTAAACAAATCAGAGATTATTATAGTCTCTCGCAGGCTCAATTTGCCCAAAAGATACGCATGTCTCCGGGATTTATATCCAATGTAGAGATCGGGAGAAGCCGTGTTTCCGAGAGAACGATTGATGCGATATGTGCAGCGTTTCCAATTAACAGGAGTTGGCTAAATACCGGAGAGGGAGAAATGTTTCTTCGAGGTCAGAAAGAGAATGAGGTTGATAAATCTATCGTTGGGAGAAGGGTAAGAGAGGTTCGGAAATGAGCAGGGCTTACACAAGAGGAGTTTGCAAGGCGTATCGGATATTCTAAAGTACAAGTTCACTCTGTCGAAAAGGAAAAGGTAACTCCCTCAAATCAGTTTCTTGAGAAGATTGCGACTGAGTTTAGGATTTCCTCCGAATGGTTATTTACCGGAATGGGAATGATGGAAGAACAGGAGAAAGGTGTTGATAAGCAGTTGATTAACTGGTTGAATGAGCATCCTGATGTGATAAGAGAGCTCAGAAAACGAAGCGGCTTGGGTTGACAGATTGAGAGCGATGATACAGAAAGGACACAGGATTCTCAAAAAAGGCGGTGGGACACGACATTCGCAGTTCGGGTGTCCTGTGACAACTGTGAAGGCGGTGAGAGCAATCCTCCAGGGATTGCGGCGTTCCGTCATACCGTTTCATCGAGCGGTAGACATACTGACGAGATGTGTGGTAGCGGATGGCCGCTTTCGTGACGCCGTATTTCCTGCGTGCCGATACAGGGCGGTCTGTGTTATCCTATTCATGGCGAATAGGGTGGCACCACCAACCAAACGGGCATCCGTTATTATTTTGCGCACAGCGGAAAGCTGCACCTGGCCTTTGATCTATGCCTGTTCACCCAGCGCGAGGCCATGGGCCGGGAGATCAACCGGGATGAATTTTGCCGTGGTTTGATGACCCGGCTGCTGTGGGATTTCTTCCGATATGACAGTCCGTTTGTCATCGAGAACGATCCCGAGGCTGAGCGTCGATGGGACGAAAGTGTTCGCGGATAAGAAAAAAGCCTGACTTTCACACAGAAAGTCAGGCTTTTTTGTCGTCACTGGGCCGAGGTCTCCGCCCGGATGGGGTCCGGATCGTCCCGGAACAGCAGCGAAATGCACCAGATTGCGGCCAGGCCCACCAGGGTGTAGATCACCCGGCTGAGCAGCGCGCCGCTGCCGCCAAAGAGCCAGGCCACCAGGTCGAACCGAAACAGGCCGATGCTGCCCCAGTTCAGGCCGCCGATGATGGCCAGCGCCAGCGCGATCTTGTCCATGAACATCATAGCGTTCCCTCCCTCTAACAGTGTGTGCGCGGTACCGCGCCTGTCTACTCTGCCCGGAGGGAACGATTTTATGCGCAAATGAATCAAAAACGGACAAAAACGCGGTCTAACGGGTTTGGAGGCCGTCCCATTCGGCAAATTTTGCACGAAAATCTCGTAGATGAGAACATCAGAGGGTGAAGTCTTCGTCCTCCAGCCGGGAGAAGTCCGGCAGCTTGGGGCTGACCGGCGCGCGCTTGAAGGGATCATAGACAAAGTGGCGGCACTGATACCCCTCGGGCACGACGCCCCGCTTGACGCAGACCACCTCGCCGCCGCCGATGTCGCTGCCCCGCTCACAGTACGCGCAGCGCGGATCGATGTTGTTCCGAAACAGCATGGCCGAGCCTCCTCTCATTTCTGTGTCATTATACCCCTTTTGACGCCGCATTTCCACCCCATTTTGCGGAAAGATGGGAAATCCCGGAGGTAATTCGCAAAGAAAGCCTTTTCATTCGGGCGGAATGCGTGTATAATAAATTTAATATGCAATGTTGCGGCCTTTTTACGCTGACGCGAAGATGGCCCGATAGGAGGAACCATCTATGACCAGAACCACAGCCCGGGAGATCGCGGTACACTTCGCCTATGAGCTGGGATACACCGACGTGAGCGCCCGGGATTTCCTGGATCGGAAGCTGACGGAGGACTACTTTGCCTCCATGGCTCCGGCGGAGGAGCTGTATGCGGAATTCCCCGATGAAAAGCAGCGCGACTACCTTCGCGCCGTGATCGAGGGCGTCTTTGCCCACGGATATGAGCTGGATCAGGACATTGAGCGCTATTCCGTCGGCTGGAAGTTCAACCGGATTCCCCGGGTGGCCGCCGCCATCATGCGGGTCGCCATGTTTGAGATTCTCTATCTGCCCGACGTGCCCAACCGCGTCGCCATCAACGAGGCGGTGGAGATTGCCAAAATATATGAGGACGACAAGGTGATCTCCTTCATCAATGGCATTCTCGGCTCCTTTGTCCGCGCCGAGTGCCCGGAGGTCGGGGAGACGGACACAAAGGCGGAGCAATGACCGCCGTTCTGGGGCTGGATACCAGCAATTACACCACCTCCGCCGCGGTCTACCGGGCCGACGGCACCGGGGAGAATGAGAGCAGGCTGCTCTCCGTCCCCGCAGGGGCTCTGGGGCTGCGGCAGAGCGACGCTCTGTTTCAGCATGTCCGGGCGCTGCCCGAACGGATCGAGGCGCTGAAGCAGGCGGGATGGCTCACCGGTTTACGGGCCGTAGGAGCCAGCACCGCACCCAGAGATGTGGAGGGCTCCTACATGCCCTGCTTTCTGGCGGGGGTGTCCCAGGGGAGGGTGTTGGCCCAGGCGCTGGACGTGCCCTTCTACGGCTGTTCTCACCAGCAGGGGCATGTCGCCGCCGCCTGCTGGTCGGCGGATCGGCTGGAGCTGTTGGAGGAGCCCATTTTATCCTGGCACCTCTCCGGCGGCACCACAGAGCTGCTGCTGGTAGAGCCGGGGGAGTGCCTCCCCATGGTGACGCGCATCGGCGGAACCGAGGACATCTCGGCGGGACAGCTGATTGACCGGCCGGGGCAGAAGCTGGGTGTCGCCTTTCCCGGGGGGAAGGGGCTGGACGCCCTGGCCGCCGCGTGCGACAGCGGGGAACACTTCTCTGTGCGCCTGCGGGGCCTGAAATTCTCCCTCTCCGGGGTGGAGAACCAGGTACAAAAGCGCATTGACACCGGTGCCCGGCCCGAGGACGTCGCCCGTTTCGCCCTCAACACCGTGGCGGATACCGTCCGCCGGGTGACGGAGGCGGCGCTGCGGGATTATCCCGGCCTGCCCGTCGTTTTCTCCGGCGGCGTGGCCTCCAATCGGCTGCTGCGCCGGGCGATGGAGGGGGCGGTCTTTGCCGCGCCGGAGTTTTCCACCGACAATGCCATGGGTGTCGCCATCCTGACCATGCGGGCGCTGGAGCGGAAAGGGGAGAGTCAGGCATGAGCTTGGATGTGAAGCCGCAGATTCTGACCGTCTCGGCCCTGAATCAATATATCAAGTCCCGCTTCGACGAGGATCCCTATCTCGGCTCCGTCGCCGTCCGGGGTGAGATCTCCAACTACAAAAAATATCCCTCCGGCCACCACTATTTCTCCCTGAAGGATTCCGACGGAGTGGTGAGCTGCGTGATGTTCCGCTCCAGCGCGGGCCATCTGCGCTTTGTGCCGGAGAACGGCCTGTCCGTCGTGGCCTTCGGCCGGGTGACGGTTTTTCCCCGGGACGGCCGCTATCAGCTCTATGTCGATCTGATGACCGCCGACGGCGTCGGCGACCTGCATGTGGCCTTCGAGCAGTTGAAGGAGCAGCTGCAAAAGCAGGGCCTCTTTGACCCGGCCCACAAAAAGCCCATCCCCGCCGTGCCCGGCAGCGTGGCCCTGATCACCTCCGGCTCAGGGGCGGCGGTGCGGGATATGATCCGCATTTTGGGCCAGCGCTGGCCCATGACCCGGGTGAAGCTCCTCTCTGTCCAGGTGCAGGGGGAGCGCGCCCCCCGGGAGATGATCGGTGCGCTGCGCTATGCCAACCTCCACCGGGTGGCGGACGTCATCATCATCGGCCGGGGCGGTGGTTCTATCGAGGACCTCTGGGCCTTCAACGACGAGGGGTTGGCCCGGGCGATCTATGAC
>JAFVAS010000175.1 GCA_017480395.1 Oscillospiraceae bacterium
CGGACGACGTCATCCTGCAGCGGCTGATGCAGGATAGATCGCAATGACGCCTGAGTGAATATTTGAACAGAGAGGGCCACCCCGCTTCCTTCGGGGCGGTCTTTTTTTAAGTACAGACAGGAGGCCCCGGCTCCACCTTGACGGGAGCCGGGGCCCTCTGAGGAGAGAAAAGAGAAGGAGATGAAAAAGCTTGCATTGGACTGTATCTGAACCAGGGGCTGTTCCCTTGCCCCTTGGACTGATGTTATCATAGCTGCCCTGCCTGAAACCTACCTGAAAATCTGCAAAAAAATTGCGCCCCAGACAAAAAGTCCGGGGCGCGTGGGATCGCATCACTTTCTGCCGTGGAGCACGGGGGAGAGGGGCTTGTAGATCAGGAAGCAGAGCACCGCGTCGATGAGGCCCTTGCAGAAGGTGAAGGGCACGTTGAACACCAGCAGGCATTTGCCCAGGGAATCGACGGAGGGGAGGATGGCCTGATACATGCCGATGATGGCCTCCAGGGGCATGCCGTAGAAGCGGACATAGGCGGGATAGACCAGGAAGTAGTTCAGGGGGAAGGAGAGCACGGCCATGACGGCGCAGCCCACCAGCGCGCCGATGACGGCCCCCTTGCGGCTCTTATTCAGCTGATAGATCAGTCCGGCGGCCACGCACATAAAGCTGCCGCACAGGAAGTTGAACAGCTCACCCACACCGGCGCTGGAGGTGCCCTTGATGAGGATATGGAGCAGGTTCTTCAACAGCTCGATGACGACGCCAAAGACCGGGCCCAGGGCGAAGGAGCCCAAAAGTGCGGGCAGGTCGGAGATGTCCAGCTTGACGAAGGAGGGCATGATGGGAATGGGGAACTCGATGAACATCAGCACGAAGGCGACGGCGCTGAGCATGGCGGTGACCACCAGGGCCCGGGTGGAGAGCACCTTTCCCTTGGCGGAGGCTGCGGGGGCGGTTTGGTTGGACATAAGAAAAACTCCTTTGAAAATTGATAACACCTGAAGGTCGATGCCGTTCAGGTGTTGCAATTTCTCTGGGAGCTGCATTTGCATACAACACATCTTCTTCCATCCAGACTTTACTGTCGGTATCGGAATTGCACCGATTCATACCCTTAAAAGGCTCGCGGACTATACCGCCGGTCGGGAGTTTCACCCTGCCCTGAAGACACGTCTGTTCAGTTGTTCCGCCTATACTATAACATGGCTTATGCCAGATTGCAATACCCTTGGGTATATTTTTATTCCAGGGGAAGGGCGATGCCCTCCGCGTCCAGGCGGAGCCTGTAAAACCGGCGCAGCCACTCCGGCTGATCGGGGTAGGCGTCCCGCACCTTTTGCAGGGTGCGCCTGCCCACCCGGCGGTCCAGCACAGCGAAGAGCCGCACCAGGGGATCCGCTGACCAGAGGGACTGCTCCACCGGCTGGTTCAGATAGGTGTGGATGGCATGGGGCATGTCGTAGGAGTCAATGTGCCCCGCCTGAAGGGCCGCGTTTCGTCCGGCCTCCTCCGCCGCCTGGTTCTCCTCCTCGTGGAGATAACCCCGTTTCGTCCACTCCCGCGCCGGGATGGAGGCCGCCTCCTTGATCTGATCGGCGGAGAGGGAGTAGTAGACCTCCTGATAGGGGTTGGCCTGCAGCACCTCCTGCCCGTCCACCCGGACGGCAAAGCGCCCATACTGGTCGGGGGCGGCGTGGTAGTGGGTGAAGAAATACTGCACCCGCCCGCGCAGCTTCTCGCACAGCAGATCCTGCTCCAGCCGCTTTCGATCGGCGCTCCAGCTCATTTGGTTCCCCTCCCTTCGTCGCTGACCACGATTATCCACCGGGGATGGGGGTGGGTCAAGGAGCGGGGAAGGGGCGGAAACGGGATTTTTGGGCAGGCCCGGGCAAATGAATTGAAATTGTCTTTCGCCGATGGTATGATATTCCCAGGAAAAAAGACAGGAGGTCGAATCCGATGTTGGAACACTTTGAAAAGGCAAAATCCCCGGACAAGGGGGAGCTGAAGGCGGAGATCAAGGCGCTGCGGGCGCGGCTGCTGGGTCAGCAGCAGCTGATCCGGGAGAAGAAGCTTCCGGTTATCGTGCTGGTGGAGGGCTGGGCCGCCGCGGGCAAGGGCGGCCTCATCAACGAGCTCATCAGCGAGATCGACCCCCGGTTCTACAACGTGGTGTCGCCGGTGGTGCTGCCCGAGGCCCAGGAGCGCTATCCCTTCCTCTACCCCTATGCCCAGGCCATCCCTGAGAACGGCAAGATCATGTTCTATGACTCCGGCTGGATGGAGGGGGCGGTGCGCAAGTACCTGCGCCGGGAGATCACCAAGGAGCAGTACAAGGCCCGCATTCGCGCTGTGGATGAATTCGAGCGGCAGCTCCGGGACGGGGGCTATCTGGTGCTGAAGCTCTTCCTGCACATCTCCCGGAAGGAGCAGCACACCCGTCTCGCCGCCCTCAAGGGCGACCCCGCCACCGAGTGGCGGGTCACCGAGGACGACCTGATGCAGCAGCGGGAGTACGCGCTCTTCTACGAGACCTACGACAAATTCATGGACAAGACCAACGCCCCCATCCCCTGGCATCTGCTGGACGGCGGGAAGCGCCGGGTGGCGGTCCGGGACGCGCTGCGCCTGCTGGTGGGGCTGATTGACCAGGGGCTGGAGCAGGGCAAGTACGTCGGCAAGCCCTTCCAGGAGAAGTTCCCCCTGCGGAAGATGCCCCGCCTGGCCGAGGTCGATCTCTCCCCCGCCATCGAGGATGAGGCGTACAAGAAGGAGCTGAAAAAGCTCCAAAAGCGCCTCTCCGAGCTGCACAACATCGTCTACCGCAAGCGTATCCCCGTGGTGCTGTGTTACGAGGGCTGGGACGCCGCCGGCAAGGGCGGCAA
>JAFVAS010000176.1 GCA_017480395.1 Oscillospiraceae bacterium
GTTGGAGTTGACCAGGACGGTCTCGATGCCCTCCTCCTTCAGGGAGCGGCAGGCCTGGGTGCCGGCGTAGTCGAACTCGGCGGCCTGGCCGATGACGATGGGGCCGGAGCCGATGACCAGCACCTTCTTGATACTCGGATTTTTAGGCATTGTGGGCACCCTCCTTCTTGGCTTCCTCCACCATCTCCAGGAACTTGTCGAACAGATACTCGGTGTCCTTGGGGCCGGGGCTGGCCTCCGGGTGGAACTGGACGGTGAAGATGCGTTTGTTCTTGTAGATCAGGCCCTCGCAGGTGCCGTCGTTGACGTTGACATGGCTGACCTCGGCGATGGAGGGATCGACGGAGTCGCTCTTGACCATGTAGCCGTGGTTCTGGGAGGTGATGAACACCCGCCCGGCCCGGATGTCCCGCACCGGGTGATTGGCCCCCCGGTGGCCGTAGGCCAGCCGCTCGGTGGTGGCGCCGGTGGCCAGGGCCATGAGCTGGTGCCCCAGGCAGACGGCGAAGATGGGCAGGTCGGCGTCGTAGAGCTTCCGGATCTCCGCGATGATCTCCACGTTGTCCGCCGGGTCGCCGGGGCCGTTGGAGAGCATCACGCCGTCGTAGCCGCCGGAGAGGATCTCAGCGGCCGGGGTGTGGGCGGGCAGCAGGGTGACATCGCAGCCCCGGGCGTTGAGGCAGGCGGTCATGTTCCGCTTTTCCCCCACGTCCAGCAGGGCGATTTTATACTTCGGGTTCTCCACGGGATAGTGGACGGCCACGGGGGTGGACACCCGCTCCACCGTGCCGGAGACCCGGTAGGCGCGCAGCTGCTCCAGCACCTCATCCATATTAAAATGCTCCGCACAGGTGATCATGCCGTTCATGGTCCCCTGACTGCGGAGTATTTTGGTGAGCTCCCGGGTGTCCACGTTCTGGATCCCGGTGATGTTGTGGGCCTTGAGATAGTCGTCCAGGGTGCCCTCGTTGCGGAAATTGCTGCCCCGCTCGGAGAGGCAGCGCACCACAAAGGCCTCCGCCCAGGGCTGGCCGGACTCGTTGTCCTCGTGGTTGACGCCATAGTTGCCGATCAGGGGATAGGACATGACGATGCCCTGCCCGGCGTAGGAGGGGTCGGTCAGGATCTCCTGATAGCCGACCATGGAGGTGTTGAACACCATCTCGCACACCCGGGTCTCGGTGCTGCCGATGCTCTCCCCCACGAAGGTGCGGCCGTTGGAAAGGATCAATGTCGCCTTCATCGTGAATACCCGCCTTTCTGTTGCTTCCAAATGCTGCAAAACTTTAAAAAAAGAGAGCCTCCGCGCGCGATGGCTCCATCCGCGCGTGGCAACTCCCAGTAGGCTTTACCTTAGCTATTAAACCACAATATATAGTAAATTGCAAGGGATTTTCCCCGTTTCTGACGCTTTTTCCGATCACGACAAAAGCCGGTTTGCATAACGCGGCTCATTCTGGGAAGTCTAACAAAACGAAACGATACGCGAAGAAACGGGGAGGAGGGGGAGCATGATCGTCTCGCTGATGCGGACCGTCATCCTGTACCTGATCGTCATCGGCGGGGTGCGGCTGATGGGCAAGCGGCAGGTGGGGGAGCTGGAGCCGGCGGAGCTGGTGCTGGCCATGATGATCTCCGACCTGGCGGCGGTGCCCATGCAGGAGTACGGCATCCCCCTGCTCTACGGGGTGGTGCCCATCGTCACCCTGCTCTGCCTGACCATGCTGCTGAGCGTGGCCACCATGCGCTCGGTGCGGCTGCGGGCCCTGATGTGCGGCAAGCCCAGCATCGTGGTGCAGGAGGGGAAGCTGCGGCAGAACGAGATGCGCAAGGTGCGCATGACCATCGACGAGCTGGTGGAGGAGCTGCGGCTCCAGGGGGTGACCGACCTCACCCAGGTGCAGTACGCCATCCTGGAGACCAACGGCGACCTGTCGGTGCTGCTGAAGGCGGAGCACCAGCCGGTCACCGCCGCCGCCCTGGCCCACCCCCCGGAGCAGGAGACGCTGCCCTTGGTGCTCATCAACGACGGCCGGGTGCTCACCGACAACCTGACCGCCCTGGGGCTGGAGGAGCGGTGGCTGCAAAAGACCCTGCGCGCCTTCGGGGTGCAAAGCCCCCGGGAGGTCTTTCTCCTCTCGGCGGATCGGGCGGGCAAGCTCTACTTTGCGGCGAAGGAGGATGCCGGATGAGGCGGGTGTGGATCTGCGTGGCCCTGCTGCTGGCGATGCTGGGGGCGGCGGCCTGGAGTGGGGCGCGGCTGACGGCGCTGACGGGAGAGATGTCCGCCGACCTGCGCCGGGCCCAGGCGGCGGCGGAGGCGGGAGAGTGGGAGGAAGCCTCGGAGCTGACCGCCCGGGCCTCTGGCCGCTGGCAGGCGCGGCAGCGCTACCTCTATATTGTCCTGCGCCACAGCGCCGCCAATGACGTCACCACCGGCCTGCGGGAGGTGGAGGCCCTGCTGCGCTGGCGGGAGACGGCGGAGTATGCCGCCGCCAACGCCCGGCTGCTGGTGCTGATCGAGAGCCTGGCGGAGACGGAGCGCCTGACGGCGGAAAATCTGCTCTAGCCGCCCCTCACCACACCCGCACCCCCTCGATGTGCAGAACGCGGGTCCGGGCGGCGCGGTAGGAGGACAGGGGCCGGTCCAGGGCGTTGAAGGTGTGGGCCGCCACCAGAATCTGCGGGGTGACGGCGGTGACGACCGGGGAGTGGTAGAAGTCCCCGGCGGCGTCCCCCAGCTGGACAATGTCCCCGGGCCGGGCGCCGTCCAGGCCCACCTCCCGGGCGAAGGGGCCGACGGAGCGGTTGGAGACCAGAAAGGCGTGGAGGTACTCCACCCCCGTCCAGGAGGCGGTGCGGTCGTCGGCGGAGCGGTAGAACCAGCCGGAGACGGGGGTGAAGTTCATCTGCCCCGCCCCGGCGTAGATACATTGGGAGGCGAAGTTGGTGCAGTCGCCCCCGAGATACTGGAAGTCGAAGTAGGCCGGGTTGCGGCCCAGGGCCCAACGCCGGGCGTAGGCCACGGCGGCGGCGCGGTCATAGGGAAGGATGCGCATGAAAAACACCTCTTTTCCCAGCCTATGCCCCCGGCTTTGCCCCGGTGCACGGTTGCAATGGGGGCCAGAATCTGCTATGCTGGGATAAAAAGGAGGCGGCACATATGACCCAACCCATCGTCACCCTGCCCTCCGGGCGCTATGTGGGCGTCCGGAACCCATCGGGCACCCTGACCTTTCAGAACATCCCCTACGGCACCTTCCGGGGCCGGTGGAAGCCCCTGGGGCCGGTGGAGCCGGGGGATGAGCGCCACGACGCATCCCGACCCGGCCCGGCCTGTCCCCAGATCCCCTTCGGCCCCTACCCCCAGTGCCAGGCGGAGTACGACGAGGCGGCCTGCTTCACCCTCTCCGTCTCCACGGCGGATTTAGGGGGCAAGAAGCCGGTCTACGTCTACATCCACGGGGGCGCCAACGTCTCCGGCGGCTACTTTGACCCCCGCATCCAGACGGCGGGCTTTGTGGACCGCCACCCGGATCTGGTGTGCGTCACCTTCAACTACCGCCTGGGCATCCTGGGCACCCTCTGCCTGGACGGGCTGACCGACGAGAGCGCCTACCGGCACAGCGGCAACCTGAGCACCCTGGATCAGATCGCCGCCCTGGAGTGGGTGCGGCAGAACATCGCCGCCTTCGGGGGCGATGCGGACAACGTCACCATCGGGGGCCAGTCCTCCGGCTGCGCCAGCGTCAAGCAGCTCTTCCTCGTCCCCCGGGCCTGGCCCCTGTTCCGCCGGGCCATCTGCCAGAGCGGCACCACCCTCTCCCGCAGCCGCCCCCTCACCGGGCCGGAGGCCCGCGCCGCCGCGGCACGCACCTTTGACGCCCTGGGGATGGACAGCCTGGAGGGGCTGCTGGGGCTGGACACGGCGCGGCTGCTCTCCGTCTCCCCCTTCGAGCTGGGCCTCGCCGCCGTGGAGGACGACATCACCCTCCCCACCGGGATGAACGAGCGGCTCTGCGGAGGGGATGAGGCCGCCCTGGTGAGGGGAAAGGACATCCTGATCGGCTGCATGAACGGCGACATGGACGGCTTCGCCCAGGACGCGGACAGTCTGGAGCGGACAAAGGCCGTCTCCCGCCGGGAGATCGCGGAGATGCTGCAGAGCATGCCCCAGGGCGTGGCGGAGCTTTATGTCAAGCAAATTCTCCCCGGCGTCTCCGACGTTCCCGCCGCCGCCCGCCGTCTGCGGGCCTACACCGAGGGGGACGCGGAGCGGCTTTTTGAGCTATATTCCGAAAAATGCCCGGGGGAGGAGCCCTTCCTGCTGGTCTCCGACTGCCTGAACGATTTTTTGATGTACAATCCGCTCGCGTTGGAGAGTTCTGGATTATGTAAACATAACAATGTCTACCTCTACCTCTGGGACTGGGCCCCCAAAAGCCTGCTGCCCCGGCGGGCCGTCCACGCCATGGACGTGCCCTTCGTCTTCGCCGCCCCCCACGAGCTGGGGGCGCTGCCGGAGGAGGAGCGGCGGGAGGCGGAGGCGATGTACGCCGTGACGGCCCGGGTGTGGGGGGACTTCCTCCGCACCGGGATTCCCGACCCGACGGCCCGGCCCTTCGCGCCGGACACCATGCCCACCCTCCGCATCGACCGGATCCCCCGGACAGAGGACGACCCCCGGCGGGTGTCGCGGATATGCCTGACGGAGTGGCTGCGGGAGCAGAAATAGACGCAGAAAGTGGCAAGGCAAAAGCCTTGCCACTTGTTCATTTCTCCTGGCTGCTGCGGATCATGTCCGCGATGCGGAGAAAGTCCTCCGACTTGAGCAGGGCGATGCCCTGGGCCTCGTCCCCCAGCACCACCAGGCTGTCCCCGGGCTGGATGGAGAACAGCCGGCGGGCCTTGGCGGGGATGACGATCTGCCCCTTGTCCCCCACGGTGACCACCCCGAAGAGGTGCTTGCCCCTGGGGGGCACATCCAGCCCGGCGTTGTCCCTTGGCTCATAGTTGGCCAGGTCGTCCAGGGACACCCCAAAGACCTCCGAGAGCAGGCGGCACTTCTCCAGGTCGGGCACCGTCTCCCCGCTCTCCCACTTGGCCAGGGCCTGCCGGGACACCCCCACCCGCTCCGAGAGCTCCTCCTGGGTCATGTGGTGTATCCGGCGCAGATGGCTCAGATTTTCATGAAACATGGCGGGCCTCCTGTTCTCCGCTCCGGTTTTTTTCGATGCCCAGCACGCACCAGCGCACCACCGGGATGCGGGAGATCAGCGCATAGAGGGCCAGCGCCCCGGCGAAGGCGGCGGCGCCGCTGAGCAGGTAGATGAGAAGGGGGGGCAGGCTGGTATAGCGGGTCAGCAGCAGCCCGGTCACCGACAGGGGGAGGTAGTGGAAGACGTAGAGCCCCCAGCTTTTTTTGCCCATCCACGCCGCAAGGGGGCTGGTTTTGTCGGCGTACCGCTTGGCCCCGCCCAGCAGGGCCAGCACCGCGCACCAGAGATAGGCCACGGTCAGGGGGCTGTTCACCACCGGCTCCACCGCGTAGTTCTGCCCGAAGTGGACGACGGTGTTGGCGGCGGCCAGGGCGGTGGCCAGGACGGCCAGGGGGAGGCTGTACCTGACCAGGCAGTCGGTGGCAGCCTCGTTGGCGAGGAGGAAGTAGCCCAGCAGGAAGACAAAGCCGTACAGCCCGAAGCGGTAGACCACGACCACCGGGGTGTTGCCCACCTGGGCGAAGGCCCAGACCGCCACGCCGAGCGCCGCGAAGAGGGCGGGGTGGAAGGCGCTGCGCCGGGCCAGCCAGGCGGAGAGCCGCTGCCGCTCCACGCGGCGGATCAGCACCAGGGCCAGGGAGAAGATCCACAGCATCTGGATGTACCACAGCACCCCGGTGCCCGAGAGGGCCATGATGAGGTAGAACACCGGCCCCGGCACGGCGGACATCGGCTCCAGAGCGCCGCTCAGATCCATGCTGACATAGCCCTGGAGCCACTGGAACACCAACAGGCCCAGGGTGGAGGGCACCAGCAGCTTGACGGTGCGGGCGCGCAGAAAGGCCCCGTCGGACTGCCCCTCCAGGGCATAGCGGGCGCTCATGCCGGAGACGGCGAAGAGCAGCACCATGACCCAGGGGTAGAGGACATACTGCACCGCATCCTGATACTGCACCGGACGGAAGGGCCCCACCACCCCGGCGGCGGCCACGCCGTTGAACATGTAGAAGACGTGATAGAGTACCACCGTCACCACCGTCGCCCAGCGCAGGTTGTCCAGATAGCACTTTCTCATCTGTTTCCCACCTTTGCAAATATTCTTTCCATGGGCCTATTATAAGAAAGAACCGCCGCCCTGTCCAGCAAGGAGAGCTGACACGGCGGCGGGAAAAATGTTCGGTTTGGTTGCGCGGGGGCGGAATCGGCGATCAGAAATTGAAGTAGGGGAAGGAGGGGATGTGCTGATTCATGGAGCTGAACTTGTTCAGGCTGTTGAAGTAGACCCGGAAGTGGTCGATCTTGCCCTGGCGGTCCAGGTGGACGATCTGGAGCTCCCGCTGGATGTAGTGGCCCTCCCGGTTGCTCCAGGTGGTCTTGCCGTAGCCGTAGCTCTCCACGACGATGACGTTGGGATCGACGGACTGGTAGAAGGGGGCCGGGTCCATGACGTTCCACTCCGGCACCGAGCGGAACATCCAGTCGGTCTGGGCGTCAAAGGTCTCCGGGGGCCAGTCCACCAGCATGTCCCGGGGGGCGAAGGGGGTGACCATCACCACGTTGTGGGCGTAAATGGGCTCCGGGTCGTCGTCGTGGCCGTTGATGGGGTCGGCGAAATTGGCGATGGCCCGCTTGGCGTTCTCCTCCGGGGTGAAGTGGGAGACCTGATCCGCCCCCATGCGGACGCAGGGCACGTCGGAGTTGAGATCCATCAGGTAGTTGAAGTTGGGCAGGATGATGCCCACCGCGTCATAGAAGCTGATGGGGTTGCCGTAGTCCCGCAGGGACTGGATCCTGCCGTCCTTGACGATGATGCGGGCGGCGAACTCGCAGACGAACCGGCCCTCCCGCTTGGCCCAGAAGACGTCCCCTTCCACGTTGCGGATGGTCCAGAAGACGTCGGGGTCGGTGGTGGGGATGATGACGGGGGCTTTTGTCAGGCGGTGGGAGCGCACCGTCTCCCGCAGCCAGAAGCGCAGGGCCTGGAACTCGAAGGGGATCATGTGCTGGAGCATCCCGAAGGGGGCGTGGGGCAGCTCCACCTCGATGTCGGGGGCGAAGAGGTCGTCCTGCTCGGGACGCCAGAATTCGGTGGTCAAAAACCGCTCCACCACCCGGTACTGGGGGGTGACGGTCACGCGCTCCACCGGGGGAAAATCAAAGCTGCTCATGGGCAATCCTCCTGTATTTCTGGATAGCTATTATTATAAAGGAGAAAAGCGGATTGTGAAATGCTTTTTTTGCCGGGGGTGTGGGGGGCGTAATTTATGTAGATTTGACAAAAGTGGGCGAGGCGTCTTTACTTTAGCATGATACTGTGTTACCATAGCAAAGCGCCGGGCAAACCGGCACGCTGTATTGCGACAGAATATTGGAGGAACATGAATATGAAAAAGCTGATCTGCACCCTGCTCTCCCTGGCGATGGTACTCGGCCTGGCCGCCTGCGGCAGCAGCGGCGCGGCCAACAACGCCGCCGACGCCGCCCCCGCCGCCAGCGCCGCAAACTCCGCCGAGAGCGACCTGGCCTACATCCAGGACAAGGGCACCCTGGTGGTGGGCATCACCGAGTTCGAGCCCATGGACTATCAGGACGCCAACGGCAACTGGATCGGGTTCGACGCCGACATGGCCGCCGCCTTCGCCGAGAGCCTGGGCGTCACCGTGGAGTTCCAGATCATCGACTGGGACAACAAGGTCTTTGAGCTGGACGGCAAGACCATCGACTGCGTCTGGAACGGCATGACCCTCACCGATGAGGTGAAGGCCGCCATGGAGTGCTCCAATCCCTACTTCAACAACGCCCAGGTGGTCATCGTCCCCGCGGACGTGGCCGACCAGTACCAGGACGTGGAGAGCGTCAAGGCGCTCAACTTCGCCGTGGAGTCCGGCTCCGCCGGACAGGCCGAGGTGGAGGCCCTGAACGCCGCCTATACTGAGGTCGCCGACCAGGCCACCGCCCTGCTGGAGGTCTCCTCCGGCAACGCCGAGGCCGCCGTCATCGACTTCCTGATGGCCAAGGCCATGGTGGGCGAGGGCACCAGCTACGCCGGACTGATCGACACCGTCAGCCTCAACAGCGAGGAGTACGGCGTGGGCTTCCGCAAGGGCAGCGACCTGGCCGCCGCGCTGAACCAGTTCCTGGCCGACAACGCCGACGTCGTCCGCGCCACCGCCGAGACCTACGGCATCGCCGACGCGCTGGTGGAGCAGTAAGAGAAATCAACGACGCTGGCCCCGTCCCGCTCGCTCTGAACGGGGCGGGGCCCGTCCGCTTTGAGAGGGGAAACAAATGCTGTCAACTGTCATCGGGGCGCTGAACGTCGGCTTTTTGCAGACGCTCAAGCTCTTTGTGGTCACGCTTCTGGGGGCGCTGCCCCTGGGCCTGGTCATCTCCTTCGGCTCCATGAGCCGCTTCCGGCCCCTGCGCTGGCTGACCCGGACGGTGGTCTGGGTCATCCGGGGCACGCCGCTGATGCTCCAGCTCATCGTGCTGTTCTACATCCCGGGCTACCTGCTTGAGGGGGGCAGCCCCTGGCCCACCGGGGAGACGGGGCGCTTTATGGCCTCCGCCATCGCCTTCATCATCAACTACTCCTGCTATTTTTCGGAGATCTATCGGGGCGGTATCCAGGGCATCCCGGTGGGCCA
>JAFVAS010000177.1 GCA_017480395.1 Oscillospiraceae bacterium
CCTGCCAAGTCTCACGTAGCAAGGTCCGTCAATTTCAAAGGATGCGCGGATGAGCTTCTTTGCGGAAACTGCGTCTGACGGGTTAATCACCGTCATGCCCGGAATTTCACGCATGAGGGCAATGTCCTCAAAGGTCTGATGGCTGGCGCCGTCTTCGCCGACAGAGATGCCGCCGTGGGTGGCGCCGATCTTGACATTCAGGTGGGGATAACCCACGGTGTTGCGGATCTGCTCAAAGGCGCGTCCGGCGGCGAACATGGCGAAGGAGGAGGCGAAGGGCACAAAGCCCATGGTGGACAGTCCGGCGGCCACGCCGATCATGTCCGCCTCTGCGATGCCGCAGTCGATGTGGCGCTCAGGGAAGGCCTTTTTGAAGGTGCTGGTCTTGGTGGCGCCGGCCAGGTCGGCGTCCAGCACCACGAGGTTGGGCATCTCCGCCCCCAGCTCCGCCAGGGTGTTGCCGTAGCTCTCGCGGGTGGCGATCTTTTTCACGTCTGCCATTTTACTTCGCCTCCAGTTCTGCCAGCTGGGCCCGCAGCTCAGCCATGGCGGTCTCATACTGCTCCGCGTTGGGGGCGGTGCCGTGCCAGCTGACCTGGTTTTCCATGAAGCTGACGCCCTTACCCTTGACGGTCTTCATCACGATGGCGGAGGGCTGGCCCTTGACGGACTTTGCCTCGGCGAAGGCGGCGTCGATCTGGTCAAAGTCGTGCCCGTCGATCTCGATGGCGTGGAAGCCGAAGGCCTCCAGCTTCTCCCGGATGGGATAGGGGCTCATGACCTCGGAGACGGGGCCGTCGATCTGCAGGCCGTTGTTGTCGATGATGACCAGCAGGTTGTCCAGCTTGCGGTGGGCGGCGAACATCAGCGCCTCCCAGACCTGGCCCTCCTGGATCTCGCCGTCACCCAGCAGGGTGTAGACCCGCTCGTCGGAGCCGCGCAGCTTGGCGCCCAGGGCCATGCCGCAGGCGGTGGAGATGCCCTGCCCCAGGGAGCCGGTGGACATGTCCACGCCGGGGGTGGTGTTCATGTTGGGGTGGCCCTGGAGATAGCTGCCCACATGGCGCAGGGTGGGCAGATCCTCCACAGGGAAGAAGCCCCGCAGCGCCAGGGTGGAGTACAGGCCCGGGGCGGTGTGGCCCTTGGAGAGGACAAACCGATCCCGGGAATCCTTTTTCGGATCGGCGGGATCCACATTCATCTCCTTGAAATAGAGATAGGTGAAGAGGTCGGAGGCCGAGAGGCTTCCCCCGGGATGTCCGGATTTTGCGCCGTAGACGGCCTCAATCACGCCGATGCGCACCTTGCACGCGGCGATCTGAAGCGCTTTGCGCTCTGCTTGCGTCATAGCTGACTCACTCCTTTTTCTGTGGTTGAAACGGGCGGTGTTCGGATGTGTTCTGCGCCGATATACTAACACATTCGGGAGGATTTGTGAATAGTCCCGGCCGATTTTCTCGTGAAAAACCGGCGCACCGCGGTGCGCCGGCAGCTCAAGCCGCGGGATTATTCCTTCTGCTCCGCGCCGCGGGCGATGACCTCCCCCAGCTTGCCGTGGCCGTAGTTGAGCATCCGGTTGACCCGGCTGACGGTGGCGCTGCTGGCCTTGGTCGCGTCCATCACCTCGGTATAGACCTTGCCCTGCAGCAGCAGGGAGGCCACCTCAAAGCGCTGCTCCAGCGCGCTGAGCTCGGTGGCGGCGCAGAGATCCTCAAAGAACTGGACGCACTCGTCCAGGGTCTCCAGCTTGAGGATGGTCTCATACATGGCGGTGGAGCGCTCTCGTTTGACAATGCGGGGCATGTGATCACATCTCCTATAAACTGCGTTTTTCGGGAGAGACCGGCCCGCAGCGGGCCGATCCGACATGCCGATATTTTAACACTAGAAAGTATAAAAGTAAAGAGGAAAATGGGGAATTATTTCGAAAACGGAAACAAAAAACGGAGTCTTGGAAATCAATGGTTGCTGAACAGGATGAGCAGATCGTCCGGCTTCAGGTCGATGTGATGGCTTGTCTGGTCGTCGGTGAAGAAGATCTTCTCCTCCCGCAGGGTGGGCTCGCCAAAGGCGTCCAGGGTGGGCACCTGGGTGATATAGCCCAGGATGGAGCAGGTGTTCTCGCTGCCGAACTGCTTGTACTGCCGGTAGACACTCCGGATCAGGTCGGCGGCGGTGCAGGGGCCGGGCATCTCCAGGAAGAAGTCGCCGCAGCGCTTGATATAGAGCTCCTTGCTGACATAGGTGTCGGAGTCCGGGGCATCGTAGGTCAGAATATCGGTGTAGAACTCGAAGAGGGTGTCCTTCTCGCTGATCTGGGTGACCAGCTTGCTGATATAGCGGTTGCTGATGACCACGTTGTTGATGCTGTAACTGTGCACCACGTCGTAGTTTTTGGGGTTGAGGATCTCCACAATGATGTCGATGCGCTCGTCCACCAGGCCCTGGGCGGCCTTCTCCGCCTTGCGCCGGGCGATGATGTCCTGAACGTAGATCAGATAGGCCAGGGCGTTGGCGTCCAGCTGGTCGGCGGGCACCGAGTCATCGGAGAGAATGAGGATGGAGGTGTCGCCATCCTGGTCGTCGATGAAGGAGTTGATGGCCCGGTTGATGACCTCCTGGTCATAGATGTCGGCCTCGGTCACCAGGTCGGGGTTGACATAGGGGTAGGCGCGGTAGTAGTTCATCCGCTCCAGGGAGCGGGCGTCGTCCACGATGGCCAGGTTCAGGATGTCCCGCCCGTCGGCGGCGGGGTTCCACTCGGAGCGGAAGGAGTCGAATCCGGCCATGAGGGAGGCGATCTTGCTGTTGTGGCCCAGGATCAGCACGTTGCGCCGGGGCATCCAGAAGTCGGGGTTGCACTTCACCTCCAGCGTCGTCTCGGGCAGGGAGGTGACCCGCCGCACGTCCTCCTCCAGGTCGGCCATGTAGAAGCAGTGCAGCCCCTGCTGCTTGGTGCGCATGGCGGTCAGGGGGACGGCATGCGCGTGGTTGGAGAGGAACTCCAGAATGTCGTCCCCGTGGGTCTCCCGGCTTTCGTCCACATACTGGGAGTAGAACACCGCCCCCTGGTTGGAGAACAGCTCGCTGTAAACCATGTTGAGCTGGGGCATGATGGAGAACTGGGAGAGCAGCTGGCCCAGCACCCGGTTGACGGAGATGGGGACGATGTTGCACTTCCCGGCGCGCTCCTTCTGGGCGATGATCTTGCCCACCAGATCCATCGTCCACTCGTCATCCACCTCGACAATGATCTTCTGGTTGTCGGCGGAGGACTCGGCGGCGGTGATCTCCGCCACCAGCACCAGGGTCTTGATGGTCAGGGCGTTGCCCTTCTCCTGGGCGCGGGCGGCCTCCTCGCTGGCGTAGCGGCACAGGCGGTTGGTCTCGTCCTTATTGAGGATGATGACGGCCTTGGCCTTGTCCAGGGAGACGTCCATCAGCTGCTTGGTGGAGAAGGTGTCCCCCTGGCGGATAATGACGGTGAGGCGGTTGCGGAACTGGTGGCGGCGCATGTAGATCAGCCGCCCCAGGGGGGAGCGGTCCTTGCAGGCGTCGAAGACCTTTTCGTTCTCCTGGGCCAGGGTATCGGCCAGGCGGTTGTCCAGCTCGGCGGCCACCTCCTCCCGCCCTTCGCTGACCAGAATGACGATGCGCTCCCGGTGCTCGCTGTACAGCAGGTCGTTGATGATCTCGGAGGCGCGGCTGTTCCAGTTGAGCACCACGGTGTGGTCGGAGATGCGCAGCGCCCTGCCGCTGGAGTTGGCGTTCGCGATGAAGGAGGAGATGCCGTTGGTGATGTAACCGATGACAGAGCCGGTGAAGGTGATCATGCCCACCAATTCGATGAG
>JAFVAS010000178.1 GCA_017480395.1 Oscillospiraceae bacterium
CGAAGCTCCGCAGGGGCGGTTTGTCATAGTGAAAAGAGAAGAGAGAAGAGAGAAGAGAAGTGGTGTGCTGCGCACATCTTACTTGGCTCCCCCTCCGGGGTGTGCGAGATTCAAAATCTTTGATTTTGCCAATCGAGCCATGCACCGCTGAGCTGTCAGCGAAGCTGACTGAGAGGGCGACGGAGCACTTCGGCTTGCATTCGCCCTCTCCGACACGGCTGACGCCGTGCCACCTCCCCCAAAGGGGGAGGCAAGGGAGTCAAGCAGCGGGCAGATGGGGCGGTTTGTCACTCTCCCGGCAGGGCGTCGGGGGTATACTGCCAATGCCCGGTGCTGGGCCGGGTGGGCAGGTCCTCCCCGTGGGCGTCCTCGGGGAAGGGCATGGGCGTGTCAAAGAGGGACTCCAGCCACATGCCGTCGGTCTCAAACCGCTCCCGGGCATAGACCACCCAGTCCCGGTCGTAGGGGCAGCGGAACAACTCCGCCACCCGGAGGCGCTGAATCCGCCAGCCCCGGTCTGTGACAAGGAAATCCACTTCATACCGCTGGAGCAGGATTTCCGCCCGGTACTCCTGCCCCTCCGCCGTCCGGCTGGAGAACAGCACCCGGCGGCTGCTCCCCTCGGGCACCGGGGTGCGGCTCAGGTCCCCGGCGTCGGTCTCGGTGCCAAAGGCCGTCCACGTCCCGTGGGCGGAGCGTCCGTCGGGGGAGAGGGTGATCTGGGGGGAGGAGAGGGAGAGGGTCTGCATTTTTCCGGGGATCTTGTGATTGACATAATATGTTTTAATCTTCCACCGCTCCGCGTAGACGCCGCTGGCGCCGTACTCCAGGGAGATGTCCTCCCCGGGGCACCACAGCTCCTCCATCAGCGTCTCCCCCCGATCCAGGGTGAAGAGCAGGGCATAGCGGCCCATCAGGTCGCCGATGGCCTGCCGGGCCTCCAGCTCGCTCAGCCGCCGCTCCAGCGCGTCCAGCCGCGCCTGCGTTGTGTCGCTCATAGCTCTAACCTCCCGCTGACCGCCACCGCCGCCGGGGAGGGCACCTTGACCGGCCCGCCCAGGGGGCGCAGGGTTTTGTGTTCATAGTCGATTTTTAAGACAAACACCTCATCCGAGTGCTGCATCGCCACCACGGCGAGGGCGCCGTCCCGGGAGATGTGGAAGTCCCGCGGCCCGTCCCCGGGGATGACCACCATGTCCTCCCGCGCCAGGGTGCCGTCCGGCCGGCGGGAGAAGACGGAGATGGAGTTGCTGGGCCGGTTGGCGGCCAGCACCAGGGACTGATCCGGCGTGACGCGGATGGTGCTGGTGGCGGGCATGGCCCGGCGGGCGTCGTCCTGGACGGCGATTTTCTGCAGCAGCCGCAGCCCCGGCCGCTCCGAATCCCAGGCCAGCACATAGATGTCGTCGGGGAACTGCATCATGGCGTAGAGATTCCCGCCCGCCGCGGCGAAGTAGCGGGGGAAGGGGTTGTCCGGGAAGGGGAAGGCGGCGAAACGCGTCCCATCCGGGCGGTAGACCACCAGGGCGCACTCCGCCAGGGAGATCACCCCGACCAGTCCCCCCTCCATGAGGCCGATGCAGTGGGCCGCCTTCCAGGCCGCGTCCTCCGGCGGGGAGACGGTCACGCTGGGGGGCTCCAACCCGCCGTCGGGCCGGATGGGAAAGGCGCTCCAGGTGCCGTGGTAGAAGTTGCAGGCGTAGGCGGTCTTTCCCGCCGCGTCCACCGCCGCGCAGCAGGGCCGCTGGCCCCCGGTGGGCTGGCCGTTGATTTTGGTCAATGTCCCGTCGGGGGAGACCCGATAGGCCGTCAGGCCCCCCTGGGCCAGGCCGTCGTAGGTCATCCCCTCCGCCACGGCGTAGAGGGTCTGGGCGTCGGGGCTGAGGACGACGCAGCCGGAGTTGTAGGCCTGGGTGGTGGAGACGATCTCCGCCGTGCCGCGCAGCGGGTCGATGCGCAGGGTGTAGATGCCCCGGCTGCCCCGGACGGAGTTGGTGCCGATGAAGGCGTGATAAAATGGGGAAGACATGGAAACCTCCTGAGTGAGAGAAGAGAGAAAAGAGAAGAGAAATGGTGTGCTTCGCACATTTGATTCACCCTACCTGAAATCTTACCAGCCGCACCGCCGGGATTCAACCCTTTTTTGCCGCCTTGCGGCTTTTGCATGGTACGATACGGGTTTGGGATTTTGGTTGCATTTCGCAGGCGCGAAATCTATAATAAAAGGAGAACGAACGGCCCACACAGGAAAGGAGCGCGCCCAGCCATGAAACACGTCACACCGCCCCGGGATCGGGGGAAAGAGACCAAAATCACCTTCGAGACCGAGGGCTTTGCCTATGAGTTCATCGCCGACTTCCCCAGGTACCCGGACGACGACTGGCAGTTCATCGACGTCTCCTCCGGCTTCTGCGACCAGGACGACAACGTCTACATCCTGATGCGGGACGGGGCGTCCAGCATCGTCAAGTGCGACCCGGAGGGCAACTACCTGGGCAAAATCGCCACCAGCCGCTACATCCAGACCCCCCACTTCGGCTGCATGACCCCGGAGGGGAACATTCTGGTCACCAACACCTTCCTCCACTGCGCCGTGGAGCTGACCCCGGAGGGGGAGTTCGTCCGGGAGTTCGGCCGCCGCGGCGTGGCCAGCGACACCGGCCACGACAACCTGAAGTTCCGCCGGGACCGCCGCTACGGCCCCCTGATGCCCACGGAGATCGAGGAGGTCTACTCCAACGTCAAGTGGGCGGACTACATGGCCTGGACCACCATCGTCCGCCGGGGGGAGCCCTTCAACAAGGTGACCTCCTGCTGCATCAACAGCAAGGGACAGTATATCTTCGGCGACGGCTACGGCAACTGCGCCGTCCACACCTTTGACAAGGACGGCACCCTCCTCTCCAGCTGGGGGGAGCCCTCCCACGACGAGAAGGGCAGCTATATCCCCGGCCCCGGCCGGTTCTACATCGTCCACGCCGTGGCGGTGGACGCCAAAGACCGGGTCTGGGCCGCCGACCGGGACGGCGACGCCGTGACCGTCTACGAGCCCAACGGCGAAATCGCCGCCTACCTCCAGGGCAACCTGGGCCAGCCCTCCGACCTGTGATTCGACGGCACCTACATGTACGTCGTGGGCCGGGGCGGATACCTGACCATCTTCAACGAGGACTTTGACATCGTCGCCATGCTGGGCTACTACAACAGCGATTTGAAGGCCCACGGCATGTGCGGCAACAGCCGGGGGGACCTCTTCCTCTTCCCGACCCACGCCAATCCCGACCACCAGGTCATCCAGCTCAAGCGGATTCGATAAACAGATTGCGCCGGACATTGATTTTTGTCAATGCCCGGCGCGTTTTTGTTTTTCTGTTTTCTTTGTCAAAACGCCCCATCCTACCGCTGCCACCTCCCCCACAGGGGGCGGTGGCAGAGAGAAGAGAGAAGAGAGAAGAGTGAAAAGTGAAGAGAATCGGTGTGTTGCGCACAATTCAATTCGGCTTTGCTGCGCAAAGCCACCACTTCTCTTATCTCTTCTCCCTTCTCTCTTCTCTTTCGCTATCCTGCCCAGGGCGCGATCTCCAGCCGCAGCGCCCAGGTGCCCGCTGTGTCCAGGGAGGAAAAATCCCAGAGCCCCTCCAGCCGGGCCGTCGCGCCATAGGTGGAGGTGACTGCGAAGGAGAAGCTGCTATACCCCGAGTGGTAGCTGACCACCTGCTCGCTTTCGGTGTAGGGGTCCGCCTCCGACGCGCC
>JAFVAS010000179.1 GCA_017480395.1 Oscillospiraceae bacterium
GGGCACGTTGCGGTATCGCAGCGTCCGGGCGTCGGGCTGGGCGCTCTGGGTGGGCGAGAGGGCGCGGCGCTCCTCCTTCTTCCGGCGCTGCCAGTTGTTCCGGCGGCGCAGGCGGCCCACCTCCTCCAGCATGGCCTCCTTGGAGAGCTTGGCCGTCTCCGCGGCCCGGGCGGCGTAGACCTCCCGCTCCACCGGGCTGTCCAGCGTCGCCACCAGGGCGGCGGCCTCCTTTAAATAGGAGACGCGCTGGTCATCCTGGGCGAGGTCATACTGGGCGGCGATCTGATTCAGGCGGTACTCCATCTGATCGGTGGCCCCCCGGAGCAGGGCGGCAAAGGCCTCCCGACCGTAAGCCTTGATGTATTCGTCGGGGTCCTTCGCGCCGGTCACCCGCAGCACCCGCACCTTGATGCCCGTCCGCTCCAGCAGGGTGATGGCCCGCTGGGCGGCGTTGATGCCGGCGGCGTCGCCGTCGTAGGAGATGACCACCTCTTTGGTGTAGTTGCTCAGGAGCTTGACGTGATCCTCCGTCAGCGAGGTGCCCAGGGATGCCACGGCACAGTCAAAGCCCGCCTGGTGCATGGCGATGGTGTCCATATAGCCCTCGGTGAGGACGATCATCCCCATCTTGGTCTTTTTGGCCAGGTTGAGGGCGAAGAGGTTGCGGCTCTTGTTGAAGACCAGGGTATCCGGCGAGTTGAGATACTTGGGCTTGGAGTCGTCCAGCACCCGCCCGCCGAAGCCGATCACATTGCCCCGCACGTCGATGATGGGGAACATGACCCGGTTGCGGAACCGGTCGTAGATGCGGCCATTGCTGTTGTGGACGGCCAGGCCCGCCTCCATCAACTCCGATTTCTCATAGCCCTTCTGGGCCATGGCGGTGATCAGATTTTCCCACCCCGGCGGGGCAAAGCCCAGGCCGAAGCGGGTGATGGTGCCCTTGGAGAGCTGCCGCTGCCGGAAGTAGTCCAGCCCCGGCCGCGCCTCCGGCCGGGAGAGGTTGGCGTGGAACCAGCGGGCCGCCTCCCGGTTGAGGGAGAGCATCCGCTCCCGCTTTTTGGCGGTGGAGCCGTCCCTGCCCACCTCGGGCATGGCCATCCCGGCGCGCTTGGCCAGCTCCTCCACCGCGTCCACAAAGCCCAGGCCCTCCAGCTCCATCACGAAGTTGATGGCCCCGCCCCCCTTGTGGCAGCCGAAGCAGTAGTACATCTGCCGGTCGGGCGAGACGGAGAAGGAGGCGGTCTTCTCGCTGTGGAAGGGGCACAGGCCCCAGTATTTGCTGCCCTTTTTGGACAGGGCCACATAGCTGGACACCAGATCCACAATGTCGGTTCGGCTGTTCAGCTCGTCCAGAAACTCCTCCGGGATCGGCATCCGCTCACTCCTTTCTCCATATTGCAAAAAACTTCTCTATTTCACCGTCCACGCCGCGGGCAGGAACAGGTCGCCGAATTTCTCCACCGCGTAGGAGTCGGTCATCCCGGCGATGTAGTCCGCCACGGCGCGCAGCGCGCCCTCCCGCTCCCGGATGGACTGGAATTCCTCGGGCAGCTCGTCCTGGTGCTGGGCGTAGTAGGCGAAGAGGCGGCGGATCATGTCCTGGGCCTTGCCCTCCTCTCCCTTGGCCAGGGGATTGCGGTAGACCATCTCGAACATGAACTGCCGCAGCTCCTCCATGGCCGCGCCGATCTCCGGGGTCTGGCGGATGGCGCCGGCGTCCTCGCTGGCGGCGATGACATCCAGGGTCAGGGTGTTGATGCGCTGGGAGTAGGTGTAGCCCAGCAGCTGCTGCAGGTGGATGGGAATGTCCATGGGGAAGATGATGCCCCCCCGCAGGGCGTCGTCGATGTCGGCGTTGATATAGGCGATGCGGTCGGCCAGGCGTAAAAGCTGGCCCTCCATCGTCTCGGCCTGGTCGCTGCCGGTGTGGCACAGGATGCCCCGGCGCACCTCGTAGGTGAGATTTAAACCCTCGCCGTCCTTCTCCAGCAGATCCACCACCCGCAGGGACTGGATGTTGTGGTGAAAGCCGCCGGGCAGCATCTCGGCCAGGACGCGCTCTCCGGCGTGGCCGAAGGGGGTGTGGCCCAGGTCGTGACCCAGGGCCGCCGCCTCCACCAGATCCTCGTTGAGGCCCAGTCCCCGGGCGATGGTGCGGGCGATGCGGTCCACCTCCAGGGTGTGGGTCATGCGGGTGCGGTAGTGGTCGCCCTCCGGGCGGAGAAACACCTGGGTCTTGTGCTTCAGGCGGCGGAAGGCCTTGGAGTGGACAATGCGGTCCACGTCCCGCTGGAAGCAGGTGCGCAGGTCGTCCTCCTCCTCGGGGCGCTGTCTGCCCCGGCTCTCGGCGGCCAGACAGGCCAGGGGCGAGAGCACCCGCCGTTCATTCTCCTCCGTGCGCTGCCGATGCGTCATAGATATGCTGCACCCCCATATTGCCCCATTTGGGCGGCAAAAAATTCTTCCTGCATCTATCTTATACGTTTTTTTGCGGCAAAACCCTCTTTTCTCCCCGCATTTTTTCAAAAACTTTTTCAATCTCCCCGTGGAGCTCGTGATTTTTTCGCAAAATGATTGACAAACGGGAGAAATTGTATTAGAATACCATTCGTATCTGCAAGATGCTCCAATTGGAGAGATGTCCGAGCGGTTTAAGGAGCCGGTCTTGAAAACCGGTGACACTGTCACAGGTGCCGTGGGTTCGAATCCCACTCTCTCCGCCATTGTTCTCCCCTTCAAGTGAATAACCTTGACAGAACGTTGATTCAACCTTTTGCCCCATGCGGAAGTACTCAAGAGGTCGAAGAGGCGCCCCTGCTAAGGGCGTAGGGCGGGTGACCGTCGCGAGGGTTCAAATCCCTCCTTCCGCGCCAAAAAAAGAAAGCCGTCAATCCGTTGCGATTGGCGGTTTTTCTCTTTATATCAACGATTTTCGGTGCTCACGTTTTAAAAAATATTTTAAAATTTTAAAAAATATTTTAAACCATTAAAAAATATTTTAAACAAAAATGCTAACGAAAATGCTAACGAAAATGCTAACGAAAAGGGCGACAGGACTTATCCTGCCGCCCCTCCCCTTTCGTGGGGGTTAATCGTGATCCATCTTGTCAATCATGCGCTGGATTTCCTGACGGGTTTTCTCGTCGGGAGCGCCCTCCATCATCTCATGGAGCCGGTCAATGTACTCTTCCTTGCCGTCTGCCATAGAGTAACCACCTCTGCGGTAGGAGCGGTCACGATAGCTCTCGTTGCGGCTATAACGGCCCATGCTGTCACGGCGGGCGTTTCTACGTCCACGGGCGTAACTGGTGCCATCTCCGTAACCAGAGCGGTTGTAACTGTAACACCTCTCGGAATAGCCGTCGTCATCCTCCTCCATGTCCCAAATGCAATAGGTAGTTACGAGATCGAGTGGAAGTCCTACGCAAAAGGAATCTGCACAGTAACTATGGGCAGATTCCTTTTGCCGGGAATCAGCCACAAACTGA
>JAFVAS010000180.1 GCA_017480395.1 Oscillospiraceae bacterium
AGGCATAAGGCAGAAAAAACAGATCGCCGGGAATCGTTGCGGATATTTCCCCGGCCAGATTAAGAAAAAACGGGCCCCTGTGCGCCAGAAATACAGCCCCGCCGAATGCGAGCGCCTGATGGAGCTGATCGACCGCAGATAGGAGGCGTTTCTTGTGGATCTCCCCTACTGCGGCGGCAGGCACGACCTGATGATCTGGCAGCTATACGATGCGATTGCCGCATTTTCCTACTACGAGGTTCTGCCGGAGAAGGAAACGCCGGAGGAATTCGAGAAAACCTGGGCGGTCAACACTGCGGCTACTGGCACGTCGTAGATCATAGCCCGTCGCTGGCGAAATACGAGGGCCTGGAGAAGATCTGACCGCATCGAGGAAGTCAGAACAAATCAAGTGTTGAGGGGGTATTAAAGATGAACATAAAAGAAACACTTCACGCAAAACGGCTGAAAACCGAGGCACATATCCGCGCGCTGGAGGCGGCGGGAACGGCAGGGAAACGATATACGGCCACCATGCCGGATATCCCCTTCCTTGTGTTGGGACTGCTTTGCGACGTCGGGTGGCTCATGCACCTGATCGCCGGAGGTGCCCGCCTGTTCCGTGGCTTTGATCCGCTTCTCTGCCTCTCGTTGATCGGTGTGATTGTCGGTGTGGGCATGACCATTTATCTGAACCGGATCCAGGAAAAAGAGATCGCATTGCGGTATCAGAAGAATCTCAGCTTTGGCCTGACCATCGCCTCCGGGCTTGTCGGCGGCGTTGCCGGAATCCTGCTCGGAAGTCCCTGGATTGCAATTGGCGGTTTTTTGAATTTTGTCACAGGCCTGCCCCTCTACCTGTCCTTCAAGCCGGGAATCCGATATGGGGTACAGTGACAACGCGCCCAATCGGCCGATCAATCCAAAACGCTCCCGCTGGGCGGCGCTGTCGCCGCCCAGCGGGAGCGTTTTCCCTCGGCTATATGCTTGCGCGCAGAATCGGCTAAACCAATTCCTTTGGCGTACCGATCTGCCCCAGATGATTCTCCGCAGTGTACACGGCGCAATTGCCGATATATTTTGACCAGTAGCTCCCGCGGGATTCCGGCGTCAGGTATTCGAGAACGCCCTTCATCGCGATGGCGTGGGTCGAGATCAGGACATTGCCCGAAATCGGGCGGATTTCCTCAATGAAGGCGCCGCACCGGGACACAACGCACTCCAGCTGTTCCATCCCCTCCGGGGCGGGATTGTGGACAAAGTCGCTGAAGAAGGCGATGATCTCCGGCGTTGGATGCTTCAGGTCTGATCCCTCATAGGGGCCATAGTCCATCTCGATCAGGCGTTCATCGATCACAATTTCCCGGCCGGGCGCCACGATCTCGGCGGTCTGGATCGCGCGGATCAGCGGGCTGGAGAACACATAGTCAAAGGGGATCTCCCGCAGCAGCTCTGCCGCCTGCTCCGCCTGTTGGATTCCCTCTTCATTCAACGGATAATTGCTCCGCCCCTGGAGGACGTTCGCGCGATTCAGCTCCGTTTTGCCATGGCGAATCAAGTAAATCATCGTGCATCCTCCCCTGTTTTCCGTGCGCCTGCCCCGCCGCGCGCTCACTTCATCGCAGGCGCGCAGGGAGCTTCTCTGTGCGTATTGTATGCCATCCATTCCGAATATGCAAGGCTTTTGTCGCCGCCGGGCAGCGCCGGATGCGCCCACGCATTGAAACGCCGCCCCTTCTGTGATATGATTTCATGGAGCATCCCCGCCGGTGCCGGCGAAGCGTATACCCGAACGCAGCATTTCACATTTTCTATCGCAGAGGATCGATCACCACATGAGTCTATACGCCATCGGAGACCTGCATCTGCACTTTCAGTCGCCGCTGAAGGCCACCGCGCAGAAAAAAGACCGGGTCTGGAAAAACCACGAGGAAACGTTCAAAAAGAACTGCGCCCGGCTGCTCACCCCGGACGACACGCTGGTGCTGGTGGGCGACCACAGCTGGGGCCGCAGCCTCGCGGAGTGCGAGGCGGATTTTCGCTATATCGCGCAGCTCCCCGGCCGCAAAATCCTCACGCGCGGCAACCACGATATGTTCTGGGACGCGGCCAAGACCGGGCAGCTGAACGAGCGCTTTGCCGGGCAGCTGTCGTTTTTGCAGAACAACTATTTCCGCTACCGCGACTACGCGCTGGTGGGCACCAAGGGCTACACCTTCGAGGGGCCGTTTTATCTCAACGCCCGGGGGCGCGTCATCGGCTGGGACGAGCGGGCGGAGGCGCACGCCAAAAAGCTGGTGGAGCGGGAGCTCCAGCGGCTGCGGCTCTCCTTCGAGGCGGCCAGGGCGGACGGCTGCCGGAGGTTCATTCTGTTTCTCCACTATCCGCCGACCAACATTCTGGAGGAGGACAGCGCCTTCACCGCCATGGCGGAGGAATACGGCGCGGAGCAGGTGATCTACGCCCACTGCCACGGGGAGGCGCGCTTTCACGACAGCATCCAGGGCGAGAAGAACGGCATTCAGTACCGCCTCGTGTCGGGGGACTACCTCAAGTGGCAGCCGCTGAAGGTGCTGGATTGAGGGACGGCGCAGCACGGCTCATTGGCCCTCCCTTCCGGACGGAACAAAAGGGCCCGGCTCATCTGAGCCAGGCCCCTTTTTCGGTGCATTTTATTCCGCTGCGGCGGGAAAGTCCGGGCGGACAGGCCTGCGTCAATCGTATCTTGCCAGCATCTGCTCGAAGGAGAGCGGGTCGGCAAAGAGGGCACCCTGCATGGTGGTGACCGGGTAATCCCGCAGGATATCCCGCAGCGAGGCCCGGTCAACGCCCTTGACGTTGATATGCTTCACGCAGCTGGCGGCCAGCTTGGTCAGGTACTCCAGGATGTCCCGGTCGCGGGCATTCTCCTCCACTCCGTGGAGGAATTTGCTCTCCAGGCACACGGCGTCCACCGGCGCACTCTTCAGGAAGCCGATGGAGTCGGCACCGCTGCCGAAGCCGTCGATGATGACAAGGATCTGATCCTCATGCAGCCGGTCGATGATCTCCCGCATTCGGTTGGCGTCGATGTAGCGGCAATCGCTGGCAAATTTCAGGCTCAGCTGGGGCGGCGGGAAGCCGGTCTCCCGCAGGAACGTGTGCAGGCTTTCGAGGAAGTAGTCCGCCTCCAGCTGTATCCGGTAGACGTTCAGGCACAGCAGGAACCCGGGGTCCTTTTCCAGGAATTTTGCCCCGTCCAGCAGGCCCTGGCGCAGGATGAAATCCCCCAGCTCCTCAAAAATGAAGTCCCGCTCCAGAATGGGCATGAACTGCTCCGGGCCGACCCGGCCGGACTGCTCATCCTTCCAGGCGATGGTGGCCTCCGCGCCGTTCGTCCTTCCGGTGGCCGCGTCGATCACCGGCACATATTCCAGGAAGAAGCCCCGGCAATCATCCCCGACGCAGTCCCGGATGGTGTTGATCCGCTCCAGCGAATGGGACTGATCGTAATTGATGCTGCCGTTGAAGTCCACCAGGTCGCCGTGCTTGTGCTGGCGGGACTCCTCATAGGCGTAGTAGAGGCAGGCGTACACGGTGGACGCCTCGGCCTCATTGCTGAACACGGCGATCATGCCGCCGTTGGCGGCCAGAATGTTGCGGATGCCGTTGATCTCGATGCCCCGCTGCAGGCGGTAGCGGAGCATGTCGTAAATCGCGGTGATCTGCTCCCGGGACAGCGCGTCCGTCAGCAGCGCAAAGGTCGCGCCGTCGGTGCGGTAGACGGCGCAGCGATCCTTCACCGTCTCCTGGATCAGCCAGGCGACCTCCTGCAGCACCCGGTTTCCGTAGGTGTAGCCGTGCACCTGGTTGATCTCCGACAGGCCGTTGATCCCCACCAGCAGCGAAAAGACGCTCTTCCCCTCGTGCATCAGGCGGGTCAGCTGCTCCAGATAGGCGTTCTTATTGGGCAGCACGGTGACCGGGTCGATGTTGTTGGACAAGCCCTCGTTGAACAGGGCCCCGCCGATCAGGCTGGGCTCCCCCGTATCCCCCCGGAGCACCGCGCCGATGGCCCGGAAATTGCCGTACTCCCCCGTCTTGGTGCGCACCCGGTAGGTGATGTCATAGGTCTGGGCCCTGCCCTCCAGCAGGGGGATCATCACGTCCATGTAGCGCTTGCGGTCCTCCGGGTGCAGGTAGTCGTTCCAATCCATCGCGCCGTTGGGGATATACTCCCCGGGCAGGTTGAACAGATCCACGGCGCTGGCCGAATAGCGGGTGAAGCCGCCCTCCACATGCATCAGGGAGACAATCGTCCCCCGCACCAGCATCGAAAAGGCGTCAAACACATCGTCAAGCTTCTGCTTCTGCAACGGGTCCATATTGACCGTCATATGCGCTACCTCCCTTATAACCTCAGTTCCGCGTCAATGGCGGATCAGCTCTTCCAGGGTTTCATACACCCGCTCCGGCTCCACGGGCTTGGACAGATGGGCGTTCATTCCGGCGCGCAGCGTCTGCTGCACGTCCTCGTCAAAGGCGTTGGCCGTCAGCGCGATGATGGGAATCGTCCGGCTGTCCTCTTTCCGCGCACCCCGGATCGTCTCGGCCGCCTTCAGGCCGTCCATCACCGGCATGCGCAGATCCATCAGGATGGCGTCGTAGTAGCAGGCGGGCTGCCGCAGAAACAGATCCACCGCCTCCTGGCCGTTGGCGGCGTGATCCACCTCCATCCCCCGTATTTTCAGAATCTCCTTCATGATCTCCGCGTTGATGAAGATATCCTCCGCCAGCAGAATCCTGCGCCCGGAGAGGTCGGCCCGCGCGGGCGCCTCCCGGTCGTCCTGCCGATTCTCGACCACCTGCTCAAAGGCGTTCAGGACGTTGGGGGCAAAGAGGGGCTTGGCGATGAAGTCGTCCACGCCGGCCTGGCGCGCCTCCTCCTCGATCTCGTCCCAGTTGTAGGCGGTCAGCAGGATGACCGCGGCCTCCGGGCCGATCAGCTTGCGGATCTCCCGGGTCACGGCTACCCCGTCCTGCCCCGGCAGCTTCCAGTCCACCAGAATCAGGTTATAGGCCTCCCGCCGGGCCGTCTTCAGGCGGATCATCTCCAGCGCCTCCGGCCCGCTCTGGCAGAGCTCGGCGGCGATGCCGCTCTCCCCCAGCACGATCCTCGCGTGCTCGCAGTCGACGGGGTCGTCGTCGATCACCAGCACCTTGAGCTCCTGGGGCTTGACGCTGCTGATCCGGCGGCGCTTGCGCTCGCTGTTGCGCAGCGACAGGGTGACGGTAAAGGTCGAGCCCACGCCCTTTTCGCTCTCGGCGGTGATGGTGCCGTTCATCATCTCCACGATGTTTTTCGTGATGGCCAGGCCCAGGCCCGTGCTGCCGTAGCGGTTGGTGCTGGAGGCGTTCTCCTGGCTGAAGGCGTCGAAGAGCCGGGGCAGATAGGACGGGTCCATGCCGATGCCGGTGTCCCGCATGACAAAGCGGAAGTTGGACTGCTGCTCATTCTCCGCCGTTTTCTCCACCAGGAACCACACCCGGCCGTGACTGGGCGTGAATTTGACGGCGTTGCCGAGGATGTTGATGATGACCTGCTTGAGCTTCATCACGTCGCCGATATAATAGTCGTCCACACGCCCGGTCACCCGGCACTCGTATTGGAGGTGCTTCTCCTCGCACTGGCTGCCGACCATGGTGTTGATCTCCTCCAGCATGTCGGAGAAGGAGAACTCCTCATTCCGCAGGGTCATGCGCCCGCTCTCGATCCGGCTCATATCCAGGATATCGTTGATCAGCCCCAGCAGATGCCGGGCGCTGGCCCCGATTTTCTCCAGGTGATCCCGGGTGCGCTCGGAGATGCCGGGCTCATTGAGGGCGATGCTGTCCAGGCCGATGATGGCGTTCATGGGGGTGCGGATCTCGTGGCTCATGCTGGAGAGAAAGGCGGTTTTGGCCACGTTGGCCTGATTGGCCGCCTCCAGCGCAGACCGGAGCTGCTCATTGAGGGCCAGGTGCTGCTTTTGCAGCTCGGTGGTGTCGCTCTTGAGCAGGATATAGAACTTTGCCTCCGGGTCTATGCTGTAAAAGGCAAACTGCTTATAGAAGACATCGCCCTCCAGCTCGATGGCGATATCCACCATATAGGGCTCCCGCACCTGCAGCTCCTCCGCCACCGTCTCCAGGGCCAGAGCCTTTTTCATGGCCGCCCGCTCCTCCGCCGTGCCGGAGAGCACGGGATAGACCTGGTTGTCCAGATACACCTGATACTCCCCGCTGTTGGTGGCGGGAAAAATATTGCCCCGCTTCACCTGGGCCGTCTGGCCGATGGTGATGCCGTACTGGCCGTTCACCAGATAGCACACCATGTCAAACTGCTGGGCGAGGATCTTGTCCGTCAGGGTCTCCTTCACCTTGTCGCTGTTGCACTCCTGCTCGGTGATAAAGGCCACCATGTCGCCGGTCAGCGGGTGGCGGGTGATGGCGGCGGTGATATTCACAAAGCAGGAGCGGCCGTCCCGGCGGATGGAGTAGAGCACCTGGGTCACCCGGGTCTTCCCCTCAAGATAACCGGCGCTCAGGCTGTCCTTACTGAACGCCTGGAGGAACTGGGCCTGCTCCGAGTGGATGGGAAAATGGGCCGCCCGCTGCCGCAGCGACTCCGAATAGGTGTAGGCGATGGAGTCTGTGTCAAACAGGTCGCGCCCCTTCAGCTCCTCAAAGGCGTCCCGCGTCAGGTTCACCCGGAAGAGCGCCAGCGTCCGGTCGTTGACATGGTAGAAATTGTTGCCCAGGCTGGAGTAGGTGGCGCGCAGCCGATCCTCGTGCTGCTTGAGGGTCGTCACGTCGGAATAGGTGCAGTAGATGTAGTGCTCCCCAAAGTCGTCGATGAAGGAATACTGCACATTACACCAGATGCGGTTTTTCCTGGCCGTGATCTTCTGGATCGTCAGCGACGTGCTGCCGTCGTAGGCCACGCGGTTTTGCAGCATGCTGCGCACCAGCGGACGATCCTCCGGGTCGGTGCTCTTATAAAAGCGCAGACCGTTCATCAGCTCCATGGCCTCATCCACGCTGCATTCCATCATATCCGCAAAGGCCTGGGAGGCGAATATCGTCTCCAGCCGGCCGTCCCCATGACGGCGGATCAGCACCGCGCTGTTGCTCATCTGCCGGATGTTGCGCAGAAAATGCGCCCTCGCCTCCTGTGCGGAGGCGGCGTCCATCCCCTGGGTCGGCGTATGATGATTTGAAAGCGAGTCCGGCATATCCTTCGCCCCTCTCCGTTCCGATTGGCTGACATGCTCCGTCCCCGCCGCGCAATCGCCTGTGCGCCTCCGCGCGGACCTGTCAGCCCAATCACCGCAATCTGTGTTCAATCAACAGAATTATATCACGCGGATGGTGGGGAATCAAGGAAGGAAGGTCCTTAAGCGGAGAAATCTGTCAGCGGCCGGTCGCCCACTCCCCTCCAATCCCATCCTAAATGTGATCGAAGTTTTGATGCCCATCTATCATTTTAAGGCCAACTGAGCCGGAGCTGCTCCGGCCCGCCCTTGAAAAAACCATCCCGGGAGGATGAAAAAGATGAAACGCATTCTGTGTCTCGGCGACTCCAACACCTTCGGATTCGACCCCCGCTCCTACCTCGGTTCCCGCTACCCCGCCGATGTGCGCTGGACGGAGCTGCTCCGCCGTGCGGGCTGGGAGGCGGTCAACTGCGGGCAGAACGGGCTGTCCATTCCCCGGCCATCCGCCTTCCCGGAGCTGGCCCGGCTCCTGGCCCGCGCCCAGCCGCTGGACGGAATCGCGGTGATGCTGGGCAGCAACGACCTGCTGCAGGGCGCCTCCGCCCAGGAGGCCGGAGTGCGGATGGAGGCGCTGCTCCGATGGATTCTGGAGCAGGCAGCCGACACTCCGGTTGTCCTGATCGCCCCGCCGCCCATGTGCGCCGGGGAGTGGGTGCAGAGCCCGGCGCTGATCGACGCGTCCCTCCGGCTGACGGCGGAATACCGGGCGCTGGCCGAACGGCTCGGCCTGGCCTTTGCCGACGCCGGGGCGTGGGACATCGCCCTGACCTTTGACGGCGTGCATTTTGCCCCCGAGGGGCACGCCGCCTTTGCCCGGGGACTGGGGGAAGTGTTGGCCCGCCTCCCGGCACGGAGACCATAATGGAGTTTCTTCACAGTTTCTTTACAGAAGTTTCAGCTTCGTTTCAGCAGGGCACGCTATGATAGGATCGTTCCAAGGGACGGGGCGCTCCCCCCTCGCTCCGACCCGGAACCGCTTCACTTCATTTCTTTTCTCCTCTCTTTTCTCTCATCTCTCACAGGAAGGCCCGACTCAGCCGCGCTGAGCCGGGCCTTTTTGTCCGCATTGCCCGGGGCGTCGCCGCCCCGTCCCCCGCCTTCGTCAAATTTTTTTGTCCATCCCCGCACATTTGGCCCCCGTTCTCCGTTATACTGATTGAGCACTACGGGAGAAGGGAGGGCCTGCGCATTGATCGACATCGAGGAGCAGTATGAAAAAATCTACCGCTACTGCTATTACCGTCTCCGCGACCCCCAGCGGGCGGAGGACGTGACCCAGGAGACCTTCCTGCGCTATTTTGCCAGCGACAGCTACCGCAACACCGGGCAGGTGCTCCACTATCTCTACACCATCGCCCGACACCTCTGCGTGGACGAGTTCCGCCGCCCGGTTTCCGAGCCCCTGCCCGAGGCGCTGCCCTCCGGCGAGGATCTGCTGACCCACCTGGCGGTACAGGCCGCGCTGGAGCAGCTCGCCGAGGACGACCGGGAGCTGGTGTTGCTGCGCTACGGGAACGAGGTGCCCATGGGGGTGCTGTGCCGCCTGTACGGCGTGTCCCGATTCGCGCTCTACCGCCGATTACAGCGAATTTTAAAGCAGCTCAAAACCGCGTTGAAGGAGGATGACCCATGAACCGAGCCCTGGAACGATCTCTGAAATCGGCCTTTCCCGCTCCGCCGCCAGGCCGAAAGGCCGCCTTTTTGAAGCTCCACCGCCGCCAGGAGCTGGGGCGCTGGGACATGCTGCGCATTCAAGCGGGCTATATCCGCCGGTGGGTGTGGGGGCTGTCCGCCGCGCTTTTCTTTATCATCGCCTACCTCACCGTGCATATCGCCGGGGAGCTGCGCTGGGCCGCCTCAGCCCTGACCCCCTTTCTGGCCCTGTTGGCGGCGACGGAGTGGGGGAAGTCCCGGCGCTGGGGGATGGAGGAGCTGGAGCGCGCCTGCCGCGTCCCGCCCCAGCGGATGGCCCTGGATCGGATGCTGCTCCTGGGGTTGTTTCACCTGGCGCTGCTGGCTCTGTTGACCCCCCTGCTGGCCCTCCGGCTGGAGATCGGGGCCGTCCGGGCGGGGGTGTATCTGCTGACCCCCTATCTGCTCACCACCGTGCTCAGTCTGGAGGCCACCCGCCGCATCCGGGGGCGGGAATGCCTTCCCGTCTGCCTGACCGCCGCCGGAGCGGTCAGCGCCCTGGGGCTTCTGGCCCCCAGCGTCGGCCTGCCCCTCTACACGCCGGAGCAGCTTCCGGGATGGCTGACCGGCCTGGCCGCCCTGGCGGCCCTGACCGCGGCCCAGCTCAAGACCAATCTCAAGGAATGGGAGGAACGAAAATGGAACTGATCGTGCGAAATCTGACCAAGCAGTACGGCGACAAGCGGGCGGTGGACGACGTGAGCCTCCGCCTCACCGAGGGGATCAACGGCCTGCTGGGGGCCAACGGCGCGGGCAAAACCACCCTGATGCGGATGCTCTGCGGCATCCTGCGGCCCACCCGGGGCAGCATCGCCCTGGACGGCATCGACGTCAGCAGCGAGGACTACCGGGCCCTTCTGGGCTACCTGCCCCAGGAGTTTGGCTACTACCCCGACTTCACCGGCCTGGATTTCCTGCTGTATCTGGGGGCGCTGAAGGGCCTGTCCCGCTCCCACGCCCGGCGGCGGGCGGAGGAGCTGCTGGAGCTGGTGTCCCTCCAGGACGTGGCGAAGAAGAAAATCAAGACCTATTCCGGCGGCATGAAGCAGCGGTTGGGCATCGCCCAGGCGCTGCTGAACGACCCCCGCCTGCTGGTGGTGGACGAGCCCACCGCCGGGCTTGACCCCAAGGGGCGGGTGCGCTTTCGCAATCTGATCGCCGAGCTGGGAAAGGGCAGCATCATCCTGCTCTCCACCCACATCGTCTCCGACGTGGAGCAGATCGCCGACCACATGCTGATGCTCCGGGCGGGGCAGCTGATCCTGGACGCGCCGTGGGATAAATCCCGCACCGATCTGGAGCAGCTCTACCTGGAGGAATTTGGAGGTGCCGAGGCATGAGCAGTCTGGGATCGCTGTATCGCTATGAGCTGAAAAAGATCGTGCACCGCAGGCTGACCCTGGTTCTCCTGGCGCTGCTTCTGCTCACCACCCTGCTGCTCAACCTCCAGTCCATCCCCCTCTACTCCGTGGGCAGTAGGGGCGCGGATCTGACCGTGGCCGAGGAGGACGGCGGATGGCACACCGACTATCGCGCCATGCTGGGCGGGATCCCCATCCGCTGGGTGGACGAGGACGGCCAGGCGGCGGAAAAAACCGTGGGCGCACTGGAGTACATCCGCACTCAGCGGCAGTTCGCCCGGGCCTGGTCGGGCAAGCCCCTGGATGACGAGACCATTCAGGCGCTCCAGGCGTTTCTGGCGCAGTGTGACGCCTCCGCCGACGACGGGGACGCGACGGGGTGGAGCTACCAGAATTTCTATTGGGTCTTTCAATCCATCTACGCCGTCGGTCTGAACCCCGCCTCCCCCCACACCATGGAGCAGGCGATTCGGGACGAGATCGAACGGAATCAGACTGAGATCATGGACAGCCTCCAGCTCACCCCGGCGGAGCGCGCCTTCTGGGCGGGGCACAAGCAGGTGTCCCTTCCCCTGACCATGGCCTACACCCCCGCCTACCGGCAATTGCTGAGCAATGCCCGCTGGATCCACATCATGCTGGTCTTCTTCGTCATCATCGCCCTCAGCGAGAGCTTTTCTCTGGAGCGCCGGGTGCACACCC
>JAFVAS010000181.1 GCA_017480395.1 Oscillospiraceae bacterium
CCGGAGGAGGTGACCACCCGGGTGGTGAAGGTGGAGTTGTTGCCGCCGCCGTGCTCCATGTGGAGCATCAGCGCCACGTCCAGCACCTTGGCCTCCAGGTGGGTGTAGCCGCAGTCGGGCCGCAGCATCCGCAAAAAGTTCTCCGCCGTGGAGAGACTGGGGTCGGGCCGATGGATGTACATGCTCTGGTCGTTCTCGTAGTGGTTATAGGCGTGATAGCTGTACGCGCACAGCATGGGGAAGATGGAGATCAGCTGTACGCACTGCCGGATCACGTTGTCCAGCCGGGTGCTGGTGGCCTTCTCGTCGTAGGAGGCCAGGGTGAGCACACTCCGGGTCAGGGAGTTCATCAGGTCCTTGGAGGGGGCCTTCATGATGACATCCCGGGTGAAGTTGGTGGGCAGGGTGCAGCTGGCCGCCAGCACCTTCTTGAACTCCTCCAGCTGGTGGGCGGTGGGCAGCTGGCCGAAGAGCAGCAGATAGGCCGTGCTCTCATAGCCAAAGCCGTTGGGGGGAATGCGGTCGATCAGGGTCTTGATGTTGTAGCCCCGATACCACAGCTCCCCGTCACAGGGCACCTTCTCGCCATTTTCCATCCGAAAGGCGTTGATCTCGGAGATGCGGGTCAGGCCGGTCAGCACGCCGGTGCCGTTGATGTCCCGCAGGCCGCGGTTGACGCCGTATTCCACAAACAGGTCGTCCGGGATCGCGTCGTTCTTCCGGCACAGTCCCTCCTGCCGCGCCACATAGACTTCGATCTCATTCTGGTTCATAGCTTACCTGTCCTTTCTCTGTCCTCAATGAAACAATATAATCGTATGATGAATTATACCGGAGAAATAATACAGAAATAAGACAAAAGAATGAACCTTTTGTAAATTTTATTTTAGCGTGATAGTACACTAAAAGTCGAAAGTAAATTCCCCGTTTCGAAATAATTCCTTATAATAAGCAAGTTCGTCCCCGATCAGCTCGTCCAGCACCCGCATACCAAGCAGCTCCACCGGGGCCTTGTCATCGGTGAGGATATGCCCGCCGCCCCAATACTCCGTCAGGCCCTGCTCCACCCGCTCCATCATGGCGGCGTAGTCCGGGTTTTCCAGCCGGCCCCGGGCGGCGGCAAAGGTGGACGGCAGCTCGCCGGAGTCGGTGCAGAACACCTCGGTATTGGTATTGCCCGAGACGTTGACGGTGTAGGTGTGGGCAAAGACGGAGGCCATGGTGTCACAGAGGTAGTTGTTGATGGAGCCCTCCTGGGCGGAGGTCATGTTCAGGTTGACCACCATGACCCCGCCGGGCTTGAGGTGCTCCTTCACCGCGGAAAAAAACTCCACACTGGAGAGCTGGAAGGGGATGGTAATATCCTGATAGGCGTCCACCATGATGACGTCAAAGCGCTCCTCCGTGGCGGTGAGATAGGCCCGCCCGTCGGCCACCGCCACCTCCACCCGGTCGGGCAGGTCAAAGTAGTCGGAGGCGATGTCCACGATCTTTTCGTCGATCTCCGCGCCGCGGATGGCGGCGCCGGGAAAGTACTTGTCCACATAGGTGGCATAGGTGCCTGAGCCCATCCCCAGGATCATCACGCTGCGGCTGTCGTTGTCTCCCCCGGTCATGCCCGCCATCACCGGGGCGGCCAGGGCGTAGTCGTAATACATTCCCGTCAGCTCCCGATCCTTGATCCGGATGGACTGGACGCCGAAGAGCACGTTGGTGGACAGGATGGTCTGGGTGTCGCTGTCCTTGACCTGGAGGTAGTGGTAAATCGACTCGTCCTCCACCGTCACCTCCTCGTCCCAGAAGGCAAAGCTGTATGTGGGCAGGGCAAAGCACAGCCCGGCGATCAGCACCACGGCCACGATCCCCTTGACCACCCGTTTCCGGGCGGAGGCGAAATAGAGGATCCCCAGGGCCGCCAGCACCCCGGCGAAAATCAGGAAGGTGGCGGCGGTGCCCACGGCGGGGATGGTGATGAAGGTGGGGACAAAGGTGCCGATGATGCTGCCGATGGTGTTCAGGGCGTTGAGCCGTCCCACGGTCTTGCCCGTGTCATCCAGGTTATCCACGGTGAATTTGGTCAGCGACGGGGTCACCGTCCCCAGCAGCACGCAGGGGAAGGCGAAGATCACCAGACAGGCCACCAGCGCCGCCCAGACCAGGAAATTCTTTGTGATGAACAGGGCCAGCAGCACGGTGATTCCGGCGATGAGCCACCGGCCCACAAAGGGGATCAGGGCGATCCAGATGGCCGCCAGAATCACCCGGCCGTAGAGCCGGTCGGGCGACTTGCTCTTGTCTGCCATGTTGCCGCCCCACAGGTTGCCCACGGCCATGGCGATCATGATGACGCCGATGATGACCGTCCAGACGATCTGGGAGGAGCTGAAATAGGGGGCGGTCAGGCGGCTGGCCCCCAGCTCCACCGCCATGACGGACATGCCGGCGAAAAACTCGGTGGCATAGAGGAAATACTTGTTTTTGATGAGCTTGTCTCCCATGGGTGACCTCCGTTCCGGGCGCTTATGCGTCCAGCGCCGCGTCCAGCACGGCGCGCAGCTTCTCCTCGCTGGGAACCCCCTCCATGCGCTTCACCCCGTCCACAAAGAAGGTGGGGACGTAATAATAGTCCAGGGAGTTGGCGAAGTCCACCTCCACCGCCTCGTCCACCCGGCGGATGGGAATGTCGGCGTAGGCCGGGTTCTCCTGCTGCAGCTTGTCCAGCATCCGATTGGCCCGGTGGCAGTAGGGGCAGTCGGAGAGGAGCATCATCAGTACTTCTTTCATGGTTGCACTTCCTTTTTATCGGTTTGTCAGCGTCCGGCGGCGGCGCAGGTCGTAGGCGCGCAGAAAGCGCTCCACCTCCAGCCCCCGCTCCCGGTAGTGGAGCAGCAGCTGGGCGCAGGCCCGGCTGTCGCTGCCGGCGTTGTGGTGATCCAGGGGGATGTCCAGATAATCGCACAGGGTGTTCAGCCGGTGGTTGGGCAGCTCCGGGTAACACCGGCGGCCCATCCGGCAGGTGCAGGCGTAGTGCGTCACGCTGCGCCACGCCACGCCGTACCAGCCCAGGCACTTGGCCAGCACGCTCATGTCGAAGGGGGCATTGTGGGCGATCAGCACCCCGTCGGAGAAGAGGGGCTCCAGCGTCTCCCACACCTCCGGGAAGGTGGGCGCGTCCTGCACCGCCTCCGGCGTGATGCCGGTCAGGGCGACATTAAAGTAGTCAAAGTGGCACTCCGGGTCGATCAGGGAATAAAATTCCTGCACGATCACATCCCCCTCCACCACGGCCACGCCGATGGCGCTCATGCGGTCGTTGGCGGAGTTCGGGGTCTCCACGTCAAAGGCGATATAGCGCTCCATCGGGACAGCCTCCCTCCATACAGGTTCTCCCCCATTATAATGCACCATTCCCCCGCACGCAACAAAAAAGTGCGCCGCCCAAAATTGGGCGGCGGGCCTGCATCCCCTCGCAGAAAAAGCTTGCTTTTCGGGAATATTATCTCTCGCTCTCCCCCGGCTCATCGCCAAAGGAGAAGATATAGTCCTCCAAATCCGGCCAACGGGTCGCCTGTTCCTCCATTCCGGGCACCTCCATCCATTTTTGCGTTACCCGACAGTCTATGCGCCGGAGGGCGAAAGCATGCCTGGAATTTCTTTTTATTGACGGTGGCGGGGCAAGGTGCTAAAATAAGGGTGTCAGCTCCGCCGCCATGATGGAATTGGTAGACATCGCAGACTTAAAATCTGCTGCCGGCAACGGCGTACCGGTTCGAGTCCGGTTGGCGGCACCATAAAACAAAAGGGCCGGAGGCTGCTCATTTGCCGCCACGGACGAGAACCGGAGGTTCGATGCGCGAGGCCCCAAAAACGTGAGCCACAGGCGCGGCGTTTTTGGCTGGCCGAGCCATGCAGGGCGCGAAGCGCATCGCAGTCCGGTTGGCGGCACCACCCTTCTCCCCACGGGATGATCCATTCCGTGGGGCCCTTTTTCCATCTTGAATCCGACTGCGTTACCATTACGGAGGAAATACCATGATCGAGGCAACCATCTATTTTGAGCGTTATCTGGCCTGGAAAAAGCGGGTCAGCGCCACCGCCGGTCAGCAGGGCGGGCTGTGCTATGAATCCTACACCGCCATGGAGCCGGACATGCTCCAGCACGATGCCGACATGGGCAACCCCGCCGCCCTGGAGGAGCTGGGCGAGCGCTATCTCTTCGGCGTCTCCCCCTTTCCCCGGGATATCGACCAGGCCCAGAGCCTGCTCGCCGAGGCCGCCCAGGGCGGCCACCCCGACGCCGCCGCCCTGCTGGCGGAGCTCTGCCGCACCGACCAATTTGGCCGCCGGGACCCGGCGCGCTATCCCGCCCTGCTGGAG
>JAFVAS010000182.1 GCA_017480395.1 Oscillospiraceae bacterium
AGTCTATAACACCTCGGACGGTTCACCGTCACGATCATCATTAAAGATCGAAGCGTAAAAAGCAGAAACCGCCACCCTGCACGGTGACGGTTTCTCAATGAAACAATAAACCTTTCAGGGCCAAACCGCTGACCGCAGCGCCCTCTTCGTTTATTATATTATCCCAGTCTTCCCACTTTGTCAAGGGGAACAGGCCGGCGCTTGCAATTTCCCGGCGCGTCTAGTATGATGGTGGGGCGGAGGTGGTGGCATGACGCGCTACAAGCTGACCATTCAATACGACGGCGGACGATACAGCGGCTGGCAGGCCCAGGGCAACACCGAGCGCACCATCCAGGGCAAGCTGGAGCGGGTGCTCTCCGACCTGGACGGGGCGGCGGTGGAGGTGCAGGGCGCCGGGAGAACCGACGCCGGGGTGCACGCCCGGGGCCAGGTGGCCAGCGTCACCCTGCGCAGCGATCCCGCCCCGGAGGACATTTTGCGCTTCTGCGCCGCCCACCTGCCCAGGGACATCGCGGTGGTTCAGGCCCAGGAGGCCGCCCCCCGGTTCCACGCCCGGCTGAACGCGGCGCGGAAATGTTATGTCTACCGCATATGGAACGACGAGATCCCCGACGTGTTCGGACGCAAATTCCGCTGTCAGATCGGGCAGAAGCTCGACCTGGAGGCCATGCGCGCGGCGGCATCGGCCCTCACCGGGGAGCATGACTTCCGCAGCTTCTGCGGCCTGCGCCGCTATAAAAAATCCACCGTCCGACGGGTGGAATCCATTGAAATTACAGAGCATGGCAAGGAAATTTGCATCACATACATCGGCGATGGCTTCCTGAACCAGATGGTGCGCATTCTCACCGGCACCCTGGTGGAGGTGGGCCTGGGGGAGCGAGCGGCGGACAGCATGGGGCTCTCCTGTCCGCCCGGGACCGCTCCGCCGCGGGGCGCACCATGCCGCCCCAGGGACTGATGCTTGATTATGTAGACTACTGACCGGGACGGGAGCGGCCCGGAGAAAAATCTTCTGCCAAAAGAGAGCGCACACCTTGCGCTGAGGCGTGGGCTGTGTTATCATGGGGCCGAGGGACAGGCCGGGCTGCCGGTCGATTCAGCCGTAAAGGAGGACACAGATCATGTTCAATTTCAACTATTATTCCCCCACCAAGGTCATCTTCGGCAGGGGCACGGAGGATCAGATCGGCACGCTGGCGCAGGAATACGGGGCGACGAAGGTGCTGATCCACTACGGTGGCGGCAGCGTCGTCCGCTCCGGCCTGCTGGATCGGGTCAAGGCCGCCCTGGACGCCGCCGGGGTCGCCCATGTGGAGCTGGGCGGCGTGGTGCCCAATCCCCATCTCGCCAAGGTGCGGGAGGGCATCGCCCTGGGTCAGCGCGAGGGGGTGGACTTCCTCCTGGCCGTGGGCGGCGGCAGCGTCATCGACTCGGTCAAGGCCATCTCCTACGGCCTGGCGGAGCCTGACAAGGACGTCTGGGAGCTCTTTGAGGGCCAGCGGGAGGCGGAGCGCTTCCTGCCCATCGCCTCCATCCTCACCATCGCCGCCGCGGGCAGCGAGACCAGCAACAGCTGCGTCATCACCAACGAGCGCACCGGCGAGAAGCGGGCCTATGACGACGACATCTCCCGCCCCAAATTCGCCATCATGAACCCGGAGCTGTCCATGACCCTGCCCGACTACCAGACCCAGGCCGGCTGCACCGACATCATGATGCACACCATGGAGCGCTACTTCACCCAGGGCGGCAATATGGAGATCACCGACGCCCTGGCCGAGGGGCTGCTGCGCACCGTGATCAAGTACGCGCAGGTGCTCCACCACGACCCGGAGAACTATGAGGCCCGCGCCGAGATCATGTGGGCGGGGAGCCTGGCCCACAACGGTCTGACGGGCTGCGGCAACGACGGGGGCGACTTCGCCTCCCACATGCTGGAGCATGAGCTGGGCGGCATGTTCGACGTGACCCACGGCGCGGGTCTGGCGGCGGTCTGGCCCAGCTGGGCGCGGTATGTCTACCGGGACTGCCTACCCCGGTTCGTGCGCTACGCCACCAACGTCATGGGGGTTGCGCCCGGGGCCACCGACGAGGAGACCGCCCTGCGGGGCATCGAGGCGATGGAGGACTTCTACCACCGCATCGGCATGCCCATCAACCTGCGGGAGCTGGGCATCCAGCCCACCGAGGAGCAGATCCTCGCCCTGGCGGAATCCTGCGCCAGGGCCACCGGCGGCAGCCAGGGCTCGGCCAAGGTGCTCTATCAGGAGGACATGGCGGCGATCTTCCGGCTTGCGCTCTGATCCGGCAATTGGAATATATGTAAAGCGAACCCCCTTCCCAGCTGGGAGGGGGGGTTCGTTCGTTGATTGCAGGCTGATGTTCCCGCCCGGTAGGGAGGGGCCGTTCTGTTTTACAGGGCGCGGCGGATCTCCCCGCCGCCGAGGACGGTTTCCCCGTCGTAGAGCACCACGGCCTGGCCCGGGGTGATGGCCCGCTGGGGCTCGTCGAAGCGCACCAGCAGGGTGTCCTCCCCGGTCTGCTCCACGGTGCAGCCTGCCTCGCTGCGGCTGTGGCGGATTTTGGCGGTGCAGCGGATCGGGGCGGGAATGGCGTCGCAGGCGATGAGGTTCAGATCCCCCGCCTCCAGGGCGGAGGCGTAGAGGTCGGCGTTCTCCCCCAGGAAGACCTGGTTTTTCTCCACGTCCTTGCCGGTGACATAGATCCTCCGGCCCAGGGCGATGTTCAGCCCCTTGCGCTGGCCCACGGTGTAGTGGATGTGGCCCCGGTGCCGGCCCAGCACGGTGCCGTCGGCCCCAATATAGTCCCCGGGGGGACAGGTGGTGCCGGTGTAGCGGTCGAGGAAAGCCCCATAGTCCCCGTCGGGGACGAAGCAGATGTCCTGGCTGTCCCGCTTGCGGGCGTTGCCGAAGCCGTGCGCCGCGGCGATTTCCCGCACCTCCGGCTTGGTCAGCTCCCCCAGGGGGAGCTGATACCGGGCCAGGGCGGCCTGATCCAGGTGGTAGAGGAAATAGGTCTGATCCTTGTCCGCGTCCCGGGCCTTTTGGAGCAGAAAGCGCTGGCCGTCGTGGGAAATGCGGGCATAGTGCCCGGTGGCGACGTACCCGATACCCAGCTCCCCGGCCCGGCGGAGCATCCGCTCGAACTTCAGATAGCGGTTGCAGTCGATGCAGGGGTTGGGGGTCAGCCCCCGGGCGTAGCAGTCGGCGAAGCGGGCCATGACATGGCGGTCAAAATCGTCGCTGAAATTGAAGACGTAGTAGGGGATGCCCAGCTGGTGGGCCACCCGGCGGGCGTCCTCCACGTCGCTGAGGGAGCAGCAGGTGGACTCCATGTTCTCCCCGATGGCCTCTTTGTCGAACAGGCGCATGGTGGCCCCGGTGACGGCAAAGCCCTGCTCCTGTAACAGGCAGGCGGCGACGGAGGAGTCCACCCCGCCGCTCATGCCCACGAGGACGGACCTGCTGGCGGGGGCGTCAGCCATTGCCGCGCCCGGAGACCAGGGTGACCAGCACCCGGGTCATGGTGTCCAGGGCGTCCACGGGGATGAACTCATAGATGCCGTGGAAGTTCTCCCCGCCGGTGGAGAGGTTGGGGCAGGGCAGCCCCTCCCAGCTCAGCCGGGCCCCGTCGGTGCCGCCCCGGACGGGCTGCACCCGGGGCTCCACCCCGCAGGCGCAAAAGGCGTCCTTGGCCCAGTCGATCAGGTACATGTGCTCCGCCAGCTTCTCCCGCATGTTGTAGTAGCTGTCCCGCAGGATCAGCTCGAAGGTGCCGTCGCCGTACTTGCCGTTCAGGTAGTCCACGGTGCGGCGCAGAAAATCCTTCCGGGCCTCAAAGCTGGCCCGGTCGTGATCCCGCACGATGAGGTTGATGTAGCCCTCGGTCTCGACGGAGTTGACATAATTCACATGGTAGAACCCCTCGTACCCCTCGGTGTGGGCGGGGGTCTCGGCGGCGGGGAGGAGGGAGATGAACTCCACGGCCATCAGGGCGGCGTTCTTCATGATGTTCTTGGCGCTGCCGGGGTGGATGTTGCGGCCGTGGATCTTCACCCCCGCGTTGGCGGCGTTGAAGTTCTCATACTCCACCTCGCCCAGGGCGCCGCCGTCCACGGTGTAGGCGTATTCGGCCCCAAAGCGGGCGTAGTCAAAGTGATCCGCCCCCCGGCCGATCTCCTCATCCGGGGTGAAGGCCACCGCCAGCCGGGGGTGGCCCTGCTCCGGGTGGGCCACAAAGTGCTCCACCGTGGCCATGATCTCCGCCACTCCGGCCTTGTCGTCGGCCCCCAGCAGGGTGGTGCCGTCGGTGACAATCAGCTCGCGGTTGACATAATTTGCGAGGGCGGGCAGCTCCTCCGGGGACATGACCACCCCCAGCTCCCCGTTGAGCACCAGGTCTCCCCCGGTGTAGCGCACCCGGCGGGGCTTGACGTGTTCGCCGGAGGCGTCGGGGGCGGTGTCCATGTGGGCGATGAGGCCCAGGGTGGGCTCCCCCTCCCGGCCGGGGGAGGCGGGCAGGTGGCCGTAGACCCGGCCAAAGTCGTCCACCACCGCGTCGGCGACGCCCAGCTCCAGCAGCTCCTGCTTCAGCTGCCGGGCCAGCTCCAGCTCCCGCGGGGCGCTGGGGACGGCCTCCGAGGACTCGTCGGAGGTGGTGTGGAAGGAGACATAGCGCAGAAAGCGATCGAGTGCAGACATATTCAGTACCTTCTTTTGTAAAAGTGATTGACGTTTTCCCGGAAAGGGGGTAAACTGTAAGATGACAAAATTGTATCACAAAAGGAGAGGGAAAGCTATGGTCAATCGCGGGAAAATTGATCCGGCCCGCCGGGGAGAGGGGGGGCGGCCATGACGGAGCAGGAATTGAGCTACGCCCGGCTGCTCTCGGAGCGCTATCCCAATATCGCCGCCTCGGTGCGGGCCATCGTGGACATGAGCGCCACCCTGCGCCTGCCCAAGGGGACGGAGTATTTTTTCAGCGACCTGCACGGCGAGCACGCCGCCTTTATCCAGCTGCTCCGCTCCGCCTCCGGCGTCATCCGGGACAAGATCGACACCGTCTACGCCGACACCCTGCCGGAGGAGGTGCGGGACGAGCTGGGCATGCTGATCACCCACCCCCACACGATCCGCCGCAGAAAGCGCGCCGAGCTGTCGCCGGAGGACTATGACGAGTGGAGCGCCGTGACCATCCACCGGCTGATCCAGGTCAGCCGGGAGGTGGCCTCCAAATACGGCGGCGACCGGGTCTCGCCGGTCATCGACGAGAAGTTCTACAACATCATCGACGCCCTGCTGCTCAACGACGACCGGGTGGTCAACAAGGTGGCCTATTACAAGGAGCTGATCGACGGCTCCATCCGCTGCGGCATCGGGGACGACCTGATCGAGGCCATCTGCGCCATGCTCCAGCAGATCGCGGTGGATCAGCTCCACATCCTGGGGGACATCTTCGACCGGGGCCCCCGGGCCGACCTCATCATGGACGAGCTGATGCGCCACCGCAGCGTGGACATCCAGTGGGGCAACCACGACATGGACTGGATCGGCGCCGTGGCGGGCAACCGGGTGTGCATGTTCTCGGTGCTGCGCAAGGCCATCAGCTACAACAACTTCGACTGCCTGGAGGACGGCTACGGCATCAACCTGCGGCCCCTGTCCAACTTCGCCGACCGGGTCTACGCCGGGGACCCCTGCAAGGCCTTCCAGCCCCACCTGCTGGATCTGAACCAGTATGACCCGGTGGACACCGCCCTGGCCGCCCGGATGCACAAGGCGGTGGCCGTCATCATGTTCAAGCTGGAGGGCCAGCTCATCGCCCGCAACCCGGACTATGGCCTGGAGGATCGGCTGCTGCTGGACAAGCTCCACCTGGATCGGGGCACCATCACGGTGGGGGGGCGGGAGTACGCCCTGACCGACACCAACTTCCCCACCGTCGATCCCGCCGACCCCTACGCCCTCACCCCCGGGGAGCAGGAGATCGCGGACACCATCTCCGCCTCCTTCCAGCACGGGGAGCGGCTGCGCCGCCACATCGACTACCTGGTCACCAACGGGGCCATGTACAAGTGCTACAACGGCAACCTGCTCTTCCACGGCTGCATCCCCATGCTGGACGACGGCAGCTTCGCCGGCCTGGACGTGGGGGGCACCGTCTACACGGGCAAGGCCCTGCTGGACGCCCTGGACCGCCGGGTGCGCTGGGCCTACTACAACCGGGAGAGCGCCAACACCGACTTCTTCTGGTACCTCTGGGCGGGGGCCAGCTCCCCCCTCTTCGGCAAGACGAAGATGACCACCTTCGAGCGCTACTTCACCGCCGAGCCGGAGCTGCGCAAGGAGCCCCAGAACGCCTATTTCCAGCTCTCCCGGCAGGAGGAGGTGGCCAAGGCCATCCTGACCGAGTTCGGCCTCGACCCGGAGACGGGGCACATCCTCAACGGCCACATGCCCGTCAAGGTGGGGGACAGCCCCATCCGGGCCAATGGACGGCTCTACGTCATCGACGGCGGCATCGCCAAGAGCTATCACCCCACCACCGGCATCGCGGGCTATACCCTGATCTTCAACTCCACCGTCATCAAGCTGGCGGAGCACCGCCCGGTGATGGACGAGAACGGCATCCAGGTGGCCACCAGGACGGTGACCCGGGTGGTGGAGACCATGCCCCGGCAGCTCCGCGTCGCCTACACCGACCTGGGCCTGGCCTATCAGGAGCGGATCGCCGCCCTGACCAACCTGATCCGCCTCTACC